>JAUVWV010000039.1 GCA_030603925.1 Thauera sp.
GGGAGACGTGGGTCTGCGACCACTGCTTCCATTCGCCCATCGAATGCGGGTTCTTCTTGGCGTAGTTCTTCACCGCGGCGGGCGCGCGGCGGTCGGAGTTGCCTTCGCGCAGCACCGGGTTCACCGCCGAGCCCAGGCACTTGCCGTAGCGCGCCCGGAGGGCCTTCTCTTCGTCGCTCTTCGGATCTTCCGGATAGTCGGGGATCTTGTAGCCCTTCTCCTGGAGTTCCTTGATGCAGGCCTTGAGCTGGGCCACCGAGGCGCTGATGTTGGGCAGCTTGATGATGTTGGTGTCCGGCTCCAGGGTCAGGCGACCGAGTTCGGACAGGGTGTCGGTGACGCGCTGCTCTTCGCTGAGGAATTCCGGAAACTCGGCCAGCACGCGCGCCGCCACCGAGATATCGGCCGCTTCGACGTTGATGCCGGCGGCGCTGGTAAAGCTGCGGATCACCGGCAGGAAGGCTGCGGTGGCCAGCATGGGCGCTTCATCGGTAATGGTGTAGATGATGGTCGGCTGCTTCGTTGGCATTGCTTCTCTCTCCCTCATGGTCTTGATAGAGCGGTCCGCACCGCGGTGCGGACGGGAAACGGCGCAGGACGGCAAGGCGGCGCCGGGGCGTTGAAAGACTTCGGATTGCGGACCTGCGAGCCGGCCGACACCCCTCGTGCGCCTGCCCCGCTCCCGCGCAGCCACTGCAGGCACGCATGCGGAACCCCCACGCTGCGCAACCGCCCGACCTCCAGCCGCCTTTGCAAACGCCCCATTATAGCGCCGCAACGCCCGCTCATCGATCTTTGTAAAAAGACGTCTCACATCATGAAACAGACAGAAGATAAAAGATAGAAGACTCGTACAGGAGGAGCGGTCTTCGCTCCTCCTGCCACAACGCGGACCCGGATTCCCTTCTCCCCGCCCCGATGCGACACTTACGTTCGTCCGCCCGAACTGCATGGGGAGCGCAATGGACGCAGTTTCCGGAGAAAACCCGGTCGCCCAGGCCATCGCCCAGGCGCTGATCGAGGGCTTCAACAAGCATTACCGCATCTTTCGCGACACCAGCCGGCGCGCCAAGGAGAGCTTCGAGGCCGCCGAGTGGCAGAGCCAGCTCGACGCGGTGCGCGAGCGCGTGCAGTTCTACGACGAGCGGGTGGACGAGACGGTGCGCCGCCTGCATCAGGAGTTCGACGCCGATTCGCTCGACGACGCCACCTGGCAGCAGGTCAAGCTGCACTACATCGGCATGCTGATCCGCCACAAGCAGCCCGAGCTGGCGGAGACCTTCTTCAATTCGGTGTGCTGCAAAATCCTGCACCGCACCTACTTCAACAACGACTACATCTTCGCCCGCCCGGCCATCGCCACCGAGTACATCGAGTCCTTTCCGCCGGTGTACAGCAGCTACTACCCGCAGGACGCGGGCCTGCGCGCCACGGTGCGGCGCATCGTCGAAGACTTCGACTGGCAGCGCCCGTTCGAGGATCTGGCGCGCGACGTGGACGACGTGCTGCGCGCCACCGAGCGCTACCTGGGGACATGGCCGGCGATGGAGGTGAACTGCCAGATCCAGGTGCTGTACTCGGCCTTCTACCGCAACAAGACGGCCTACATCATCGGCAAGGGGATCAACGGCTATCAGGAAACGCCGTTCGCCATCGCGGTGCGGCACAGCGAGGGCGGCAAGCTCTACATCGACACGATCCTGCTCGACCCGTGGCGCATATCAGTGCTGTTCTCGCTGTCGCGCGCCTACTTCCTGGTGGATATGGAAGTGCCGTCGGGCTACGTGCAGTTCCTGCGTTCGATCATGCCCAACAAGCCGCGCAGCGAGCTGTACACCATGCTGGGCCTGGGCAAGCAGGGCAAGACCATGTTCTTCCGCGACCTGGTGGCCCATCTGCGCCATTCCAACGACCAGTTCATCGTGGCGCCGGGCATCCGCGGCATGGTGATGCTGGTATTTACCCTGCCCTCCTACCCCTATGTGTTCAAGATCATCAAGGACGTGTTCGGCAGCTCGAAGAACATGGACCGCGCCACGGTGAAGCGCAAGTACCTGATGGTGAAGCAGGTGGACCGCGTGGGACGGATGGCCGACACGCTGGAGTTCTCCTACGCCGCGCTGCCGCTGGCGCGCTTCCACCCGGAACTGCTGGAGGAGCTGAGCCGGCAGGCGCCCTCCGCGTTCGAGATCGACGGCGATTCGGTGGTGATCAAGCACCTCTACATCGAGCGGCGCATGACCCCGCTCAACATCCACCTGGAACGGGCCAGCGACGAGGAGGTGGAGGATGCGGTGCGCGAGTACGGCGACGCGATCCGCGACATGGCGATCGCCAACATCTTTCCCGGCGACATGCTGTGGAAGAACTTCGGCGTGACGCGCTATGGGCGGGTGGTGTTCTACGACTACGACGAGATCGAGTTCATGACCGACATGAACTTCCGCCGAATCCCCCCGGCACCTTTTCCAGAGATGGAGATGGCCAGCGAGGCCTGGTATGCCGGCGGCCCGATGGACGTTTTCCCGGAGGAGTTCGCCGCCTTTCTGCTGGGCTCGCCGCGGGTGCGCAAGGCCTTCCTGAAGCATCACCGCGACCTCCTCGACCCGCGTTTCTGGCAGGCGGCGCAGGAGCGGATCCGCAGCGGACACGTCGAGGATTTCTTCCCCTCCCCGCAGGACCTGCGCATTCGCCGGAGGTTCGCCGCCGACGCGACCCCGCCGCCCGCAGCAGCCTGAGGACGGCGCACAAGGCACTCGGGGCGCCCGCGGGCGCCCCGAGTGCCCTCCCCTCCCGGCGCGCCGTCAGGCCATGCCGGGGTTGCCGTCCATGCCGACCAGGCGCGGCATGTTGGGGGTGATCTGGCGCACCACCTTCTGGCTGCGCAGATAACCGGCCACCACGTCCCACACCGCCGGCCCGGCGTCACGCGCCTCTTCCGACACCGGCGCCCAGCCGGCCACCTTGTAGGTCTTGCTGGCCTCGACGCGCTTGCCGTTGAGCATCATGTTGTCCACCCGCCTGCCCATCGCCGCGGTCGGGTTGAAGCTGTACTGCAGGCCGCCCACGCGCACCATGTCGCCGCCCTGCTGGTAGTAGGGGTCCGGATTGAACAGGTTGTCGGCGACGTCCTCCAGGATGGTCTTGATGGTCTCGCCGCTCATCTCGGTGAGCGTGGTCCACGGATAGGTGATCGCCGTCTGGTCGAGCAGGTGCTCCATGGTGATGGTGTCGCCCGGCAGGATGGTGGTGCCCCAGCGGAAACCGGGCGAGAAGGCGATGTCGGCGTCCATCTCGGCGATCAGCGCATCGACGATGAGCTGGTCCCAGGAGCCGTTGAAGTTGCCGCGCCGATAGAGCAGGCCTTCGGACACGGCGAGCTTCTCGGACAGCTTCTCGATGAAGGGCGCACGCACCTTGTCGATGAAGGCTGCCATCTCGGCGTCGGCGGGCAGCAGGTTGGCGAACACCGGCAGCAGCTTGTAGCGGAAGTCCGTCACCTTGCCGCTCTTCACCTCGAAGTCGATCACGCCGAGGAATTTGCCGTTGGAGCCGGCATTGGTCACCAGGGTCTTGCCACCGGCATTTTCCACCACGGTGGGCGCAGGCATGCCGTCGTGGGTGTGGCCACCCATGATGGCGTCGATGCCGGTGACCCGGCTGGCCATCTTGAGGTCCACGTCCATGCCGTTGTGTGACAGCACCACCACCACCTGGGCGCCCTCGGCGCGCGCGGCATCGACCGCCTGCTGCATGTCCTCGTCGCGGATGCCGAAGCTCCAGTCCGGGGTCTGCCAGCGCGGGTTGGCGATCGGCGTGTAGGGGAAGGCCTGGCCGACGATGGCCACCGGCACGCCGTTGATGTTCTTGATCACATAGGGCTTGAACACCGGGTCTTCGAAGTCGGTGGTCTTGACGTTCTGCGCGACGATGTCGATCTGCCCGGCGAAGTCCTTCTCCTCGATTTCCTTCACGCGCTCCGCACCATAGGTGGACTCCCAGTGCAGGGTCATCACATCCACGCCCAGCAGCTTGCAGGCGTCGACCATGTCCTGCGCATTGGTCCACAGCGCAGTGCCGGAGCCCTGCCAGGTGTCGCCGCCGTCGAGCAGCAGCGCGCCGGGGCGGCTGGCCTTCATCTTCTTCACCAGGGTGGCGAGATGGGCGAAGCCGCCGACCTTGCCGTAGGTCTTCGCCGCCTCGCTGAAGTTCAGGTAGCTGTAGGCGTGCGCCTCCAGGCTGCCGGCGGGGATGCCGAAGTGCTTGAGCAGGCGCTCACCCACCAGGTGCGGGGCATTGCCCAGCATGCTGCCCACGCCGAGGTTCACGTTCGGTTCGCGGAAGTAGATCGGCAGCAGCTGCGCATGGCAGTCGGTCATGTGCAGCAGGCTGACATTGCCGAACGGCGGCAGGTCGTAGAGTTTCTCCGCGGCCTGCGCGGCGCGGGCGAAGTCGCTGTGCAGGCTCATGCCGCCCGCCGCAGCGACGGCGAGCACCTGGAGGAATTCACGGCGGTTCATCGACATCGGGATGCCCTTCTCTTGTCTGATCGGATGTGCGGGCAGTCGCGCGGCCGCGGACCACCCCTGGCGCGCGGGCCCGCGCGCCGCACGACGGCGTGCGGACAGCGGGGTGCGCGAAAGGCTTGCTTACTTGTTGACCGGGGAGGCCGGGTCGAACAGATAGGCCATGACGTGGCGGATCTGCGCTTCGGTGAGGATCTTGCCGTAGCCGTTGCGCGGCATGTTGCTGCACGCGTTGTATGCCTTGGCATTCCACAGCTTGCCCCAGGTGTACTTGACGACCTCTTCCGAACTGCCGCGCAGCTTGGCGTAGCCCACCAGGCTGGGGCCGATGGTGCCGGCGGAGACTTCGGCCGGATCCATCGCATGGCAGTTGTAGCAGCCGCCGCCATTGTTGTCCGGCGAGGCATCGGTCCAGGTCAGGCCGCGCCCGCTGATGGCGATCTTCGCGCCCTCCTTCCAGTCCCCGCCGGTGTAATTGCCGTCCGCAGGCCACTGGATGGTGGCGAGCTGAGCCTCTTCCAGGCGCTTCATGGTGGCCGCGTCCGGGTCGTTCGGGCTGGAGCAGGCCTTCTGGATCTCGTCCTGCACCTGGCGGTCCAGGCTGGCAATGCCGTTGGCCTTGAACGAGGTCTTCATCATCTCGGCCACCTTCGCGTCCAGATCGGCAGCGAGGGCCGCACCCGCACACAGCGCCAGCGGCGCCAGCATCAGAATCTTCTTCATGCTCTCTCTCCCCGCTCAGCGCTTCACGCCCGGCCACACGGCCTGGCCACCGTTACCCTTGCCCGCCATGAACACCGACAGCGCGATGGTCACATCGGAGGCGAAGATCGGCTCCGCAGTGCGCTGCTGGCGGAAGCAGTCCCACAGGCGGTGCTGCATGGTCCAGAACTGCGAGTTGGACACGCGGTAGGCCGGCCAGGAGCCCCAGCCTTCGGCTGCGCACTTGGCGGTGGTGATGTTGGGCAGCGAGGTGGCCCGGATGCGCTTGCCGTCCTCGCCGTGGCAGGATGCACAGGAGAAGTCCATCGCCCCGGCACGGTAGAAGAAGGCCTTCTCGCCCATGGCGTACATCTCCTTCATCTTCGGGTGGCTCAGGTCCACCGCGATCGGCTTGCCGTTGGAGTGGGTCACCACGTAAGCCACCAGGGAGGCGATCTTGCCGCGCTCGCCCTGACGGAACTTGCCGTTGATGACCTCGGCCGAAGGAATGCCCTGCAGGGTCTCCATGCAGGTCATCAGGCGGGATTCAAGATCCTGCACCTTGCCGGTATCGGCAAAGTAGCGCGGCATCTGCGCCGCCGCGCCTTCGACCACACCCGGCCCGAGGCCGAGGTCGCACTGTTCAAGGGTGGCATTTTTCGGGCCGCGCGCGGTCCGCCACAGCTCCTCGCCCTCCATCTCGAACAGTTCGGCCGGGTTGCCGTCGGCGAGCATCTGCCGGTACTCGTCGAAATTGAGATCCTGCGCGGTCACCGCAGTGGCCGTCGCCAGCACGCTGGCTGCGCCGAGGACGGCCGCAATCGTCTTCTGTCTCATTGTCTCTCCTCCAGGAGCGGGGTCGGATGTTGCCGGTGCCCTGCCTCGGCCCTGCGGCCGGGAAGGTTCGTTTGCTCTTCTTGCGTCTACAGCGAAGCGGCGGCCCGGGGCCGCCGCTGCGGGCTCAGCTCACCTGCACCTCGTCGGTGCGGCTCTCGCCCTTGTTGTCCACCCAGCTCACCACCAGCTTGTCGCCGGAAGCGCCGCCCTTGAACTTGAAGGCGAGGTAGGGGTTGGTGGACACCGAGGGGCCGAACTGGGCGCTCAGCACCACCTTGTCGTTGTGCTTGGCGCTGAGCTCGGTGATGTGGTGCGCCGGAATCGGGTTGCCGGACGAATCCTTCCGCTGGCCGGTCTCCATCGGGTGGGACATCAGCACACGAACCTCGGTAACGCCGTCCTTGCTGGCGGCGCGAATACGCATCGGACTTGCCATTGATCTCTCTCCTGTATCCGGGTTGCTCAGCCGCCGCAGCCGCCGAGGGTCACCTTGACTTCCTTCTTGGCGACATAGAACTTGCCGTCCGCCTTGACCACGGCGAACACGTCCGAGGTCTGGCCCATCTTCACCCGGGTCTGCACGTCGGCCATGGTGCCCTCGGGGATCTCGAAGGAGGCCGCCAGCATGGACGGGTTCTTCTCGATCATGATCGCCACGTACTCGGTCTTGGGCAGGTTGCTGACCACGCCCACCGGCACCACCGCACCGTTCTCGGCGATGTCCGGCGCGGTGATCTGGATGTCGGCGCTGTCGGCGGGCTTGCCTGCACCGATGGCCGCCAGGGCGGCATCCATCGACTTGGCGTCGAAGGCGGACTTGTTCCAGGCCGCCAGCGCCATTTCCGGCTTGATCAGGCCGGCCGCGGCCAGCAGACCGAATACGCCCAGACCGCCACCGGCCTTCAGGGCATCCCTGCGTTGATTGTTCATCCCGTCTCTCCTTCTGTTAGAAGTGCTGCTTATTGCGCTTTCGCGCCTGACATAATCCACTGGACGAGTTGCTTGATCTCATCGTCCTTCACGTGGCCCTGCGGGGGCATCGGAATCGCACCCCAGGTGCCCTGCCCGCCATTCTTCACCTTCTCGAACAAGCTTGCGGCGGCGTCCGCCTGCCCCTTGTACTTGGCCGCAATCTCGTTGTACCCCGGACCGACGATCTTGTTGGCCACGCCGTGGCAGGCCATGCAGCCCTTCTCGGTGGCCAGCGCGAGCAGCGGATCGCCCCCCGCCTGCGCCCCCTCGGCCGCCGGCGCCCCGGTCTGCACGCCGCGCACCCCGCCCACCGGGCGGTTCTGCTCGGCCAGGTTGCCGTGTGCGTCCTGCGCGTGCTCGGGCAGCGCCGAGGCCAGCACGACCTCCTTCTTGCAGTCTCGCATGCAGGCGGTGGCCTTGACGTCCGGCTTGCCGCCGTTGCCGATGCCGCCCTTGCTCGCCGACGCGCCCGGCCACATGCCGTGGTCGGTGGTCATGCCGTTGCGGTTGGGCATGCGCTCCTGCACCTCGCGGATGCTGTCCTGGTTGAGCTCGAAGTCCTCCGGGATCACTTCCGCGAGATTGAGCAGGAAGGCCACCAGCGAATACACCTCGTCGGCGCTGAGCGACTTGGGCGCGGTCCACGGCATGGCACGGTTGATGTAGTCCCACAGGGTGGACACCGTGGGCACCTTCATCATGGTGGTGCGCTGCGGGAAGCTGTCGTTTACCAGCGCGGCGACCCGCCCGGTCTTGATGTCTTCCTTGGTGGTACCGCCGACCAGCGGGGTGAACACCTCGTTCGACTCGGCGAAGTAGCCGTGGCACGAGGCGCATTGCGCTTCCCAGATGTCCATGCCGCGAATGGCGTCGCCGCTGCCCTTGGGCAGGCCGGCAAAATCGGGGCGCACGTCTATGTCCCAGGCCTGCACCTCCGCCGCGGTGGCCGGACGGCCGATGCCCTGGTAGCGGTCGAAGGCGAGCGCGGAACCGGCGGTGCCCGCGGCCACCGCCATCACGATCAGCGTCTTACAGAACCTGGACATTGCTCACCTCGCCGGACTCGACCACCTTCCAGGACTGGATGGCGTTGTTGTGATAGATGGACTTGGTGCCGCGCACCGCGCGCAGCTGACCGTAGGAGGGCTGCACATAGCCGGTGTCGTCCATTGCGCGCGACTGCAGGATGGCCGGTTTGCCGTCCCACACCCAGTCGATGTTGAAGCGCGTCAGGGCCTTCGACAGCACCGGGGTCTCCAGCCGCGCAGTACGCCAGTTGATGCCGCCGTCGGTGGACACATCGACGCGGGTAACCTTGCCGCGACCGGACCAGGCCAGCCCGGAGACATTGTAGAACCCCTTGTCGAGCAGGGTCTGGCCGCCCGACGGCGTGGTGATGACCGACTTGCACTCCTGGATCGACGAGTACTGGCGGTGCAGGCCGTCCGGCATCAGGTCGATGTAGTGCACCGCCTCGTCCTTGGTGGCCCAGGGCTTGTCGCCCACCTCGATGCGGCGCAGCCACTTCACCCAGGACACGCCCTGCACGCCGGGCACCACCAGGCGCAGCGGATAGCCGTTCTCGGGACGCAGCATCTCGCCGTTCATGCCGTAGGCCACCAGCACCTCGCCGGACTCGATCATCTCCATCGAAATGGTGCGCGTCATCGACGAACCGTCGGCCCCCTCGGCGAGCACGAAGCGGCCCTTCTTGTAATCGGCGCCGCACATGTCGAGGATGGCCTTCAGCGGCACCCCGGTGAACTCGGAGCACGAGATCATGCCGTGCGAGTACTGCACGGTGGGTACCGCGACGTTGCCCCACTCCATGCCGGTGTTGGCACCGCACTCGATGAAGTGAATGCGCGACACCGAGGGCATGCGCATGAGGTCGTCCATGGTGAACACCGCATTGGTCTTCACCAGGCCGTTGATCATCAGGCGATGCTTGTTCGGATCGATGTCCACCCAGCCCTGGTGATGGCGCTCGAAATGCAGACCGGACGGGGTGATGATGCCGAACAGGCCCTGCAGCGGACAGAACGACACCGAGGAACCGGACACGCGGGTGAGACCCGGACTTTCGCGGCGCACCAGGTTCTTCTCGTACATCGACGGCTGGCCATAAGGATTGGCGGCCACCGGCTTGCCCAGCATCTTCGACCAGGGCGGCAGTTCCAGAATCGCCGGATCGCCGGCCGGCTGGGCGTTGGCCACCGCCGGTGCGGCCATCGCGGCCCCGGCGGTGAGGAATGCCTTGCGAAGAAAATCGCGCCTGCCGTCCTTGACCGACTGGATGTCCTCGTCGGTCAGGAAATTCTCAGGCGCAGGCTTGACCCGGCCAAGCCGGGCATCATTGAGTGCCATGCGAACGCTCCCCCTCGGTGCTTTGATTGTTGCTGCTGCTTCTACTGGCCGGAGCCGAGATCCTGCTCCAGACGAAGCAGGGAGGCCCGGCGCGGCGAACTGGTATCGGTGCGCGACGCGATGCTCACGCAGACGGTGCGGCACAGATCGGTGAAATTCGGATCGACAATGCGGTAGAACACCTGGCTGCCGTCGCGCCGGCGATCGACCACCCCGGCGCGGTACAGCAGATTGAGGTGGCGCGAGGCATTGGCCTGGGTCAGGCCGACCGCCTCGACCACCTCGTTGACGGCCAGCTCGCCATTGCACAGGCAGTGCAGGATCTTCAGGCGGGTGGGCTCGGCGAGCAGGCCGAAGTACTCGGCAACGCTCTCGAAGACCTTGTTGAGCTCGTCCATGCCCGCCTCTGAATCAGCTTATGATTTCAAAAATGTATAACCATGCACTCATATGGTCAACTGCTAATATTTGTGCACCGCCACAGATTTCCGAACTTTTCCTTGATGCAGGTCAATTCGATTGCCATGCTCGGAACGTGGGCTATACTGCGCCGGCGGTATGCCCGCAGCGGCCGCCGATCGGCGCCTCCAAGCAAGGCCAGACGGCTTGCGGCATGCAGACATACAATGCAGATCAGATCATGGAGAGGAGGAACGTCGTGAAGTTGAAACTTGCACTAGCCACCGCCTGCGTACTCGGCGCAACCGGCCTGGCCAACGCCCAGGACCCCAATCTCGCCCGCAACCTGGCCGCCACCTGCGCCAACTGTCACGGCACCAACGGCAAGAGCGTCGGCGGCATGGACAGCCTGGCCGGCGAGCCGCGCGACAAGCTGCTGCAGAAGATGATGGACTTCAAGAGCGGCGACAAGCCGGCCACCATCATGCACCAGATTTCCAAGGGCTACAGCGACGAGCAGCTTGCGCTGATCGCCGACTACTTTGCCGCGCAGAAGTAAGGACGGGGGAGGAATGACAATGCTGAACAGACGCGAATTCATCAAGTCCATGGGCGCGGTGGCGGCCGGCACCTCGGTCGTCGGTGGCCTGGCGGGCTGCGCCGGCATGGGCGGCGGCAAGGGCGGCCACGTGGTGGTGGTCGGTGGCGGCTACGGCGGCGCCACGGTGGCCAAGTACCTGCGCATGTGGAGCAAGGGCTCCGTGGCGGTGACCCTGGTCGAACGCAACCCCGACTTCGTCTCCTGCCCGATCTCCAACCTGGTGATCGGCGGCCAGAAGACCATGGCCGACATCACCGTCAGCTATGACGGCCTGAAGTCGAAGTGGGGCGTGAAGGTGATCAAGGACGAGGTGGTCGGTCTCGACCCGGCCAAGCGCGAAGTGCGCCTGGCACAGGGCGGCACGCTCAGCTACGACCGCGTCGTGCTGTCGCCCGGGATCGACTTCATGACCGACCAGATCGGCGGCCTGGCGGGCAACGAGGAGCTGATCCCGCATGCCTGGAAGGCCGGCCCGCAGACCGTGCTGCTGCGCAAGCAACTGGAGGACATGAAGGACGGCGGCGTGTTCGCCATCCAGATCCCCAAAGCCCCCTATCGCTGCCCGCCCGGACCCTACGAGCGCGCCTGCCTGGTGGCCAACTACCTGAAGACCCACAAGCCGAAGTCGAAGGTCATCATCCTCGACGCCAACGACGACATCCAGTCGAAGAAGGGCCTCTTCCTGCGTGCCTTCCAGGGTCCGTACAAGGACATCCTGGAGTACCGGCCGAACAGCGCGCTGCTCGAAGTCGACGCAAGGAACCGCGTGGCCAAGCTCGAATTCGGCGACGTCAAGGCCGACGTGCTCAACGTGATCCCGCCGATGCGTGCCGGCGACATCGCCACCAAGGCGGGCCTGCCGCTGATCAACGACCGCTGGGTGGACGTGGACTGGCTCAGCATGGAAGCGAAGGGCGTGCCGGGCGTGCACGTGCTGGGCGACGCCATCTTCCCGGCGCCCACCATGCCGAAGTCCGGCCACATGGCCAACCAGCACGGCAAACTGGCCGCCGCCGCCATCCTCAACATGCTGGACGGACGCGAGCCGAGCGCCACGCCGGTGGTGATGAACACCTGCTACAGCTTCGTGGACGACAAGAACGTCATCCACGTCGCCTCGGTGCACCAGTACGATGCGGAGAAGAAGACCGTGCTGCCGGTGCAGGGCGCGGGCGGCGTGTCGGTGGCTGCCAGCGAACTGGAAGGCAAGTACGCGCTGGCCTGGGCGCAGAACATCTGGGCCGACATGCTGGCCTGATCCTTCCGCCGGACAGCAGAACGGGGCCGCAAGGCCCCGTTCTTTTTTCACGCCCGCGCATGTTCAGTCGAGCGTGCTGATGTAGAGCGCCACGGCCTTGACCTCCAGCTCGGTGAGCTTGGAGGCGATGGAATGCATCACCGCATTGTCGTTGGTGCGCTCACGGCTGTTGAACGACTTCAGCTGACTTTCGGTGTATTGCCGCACCTGCCCGGCCAGACGCGGCAACTGTGGCGACCCCAGTCCGCGCTCGCCGTGACACGAGGCACAGGCGGCCACACCGGAGAATTCGTTGCCGCGATGGAAGATGAACTCGCCCACCGCAGCGAGCTGCTTGTCGGCCGCCGCACGCGCCTTGGTAGGCTTCTTCTCGAAGTACACGCCCAGGGCAAGCATCTCTTCCGGCTTGAGCCCCTCGACCATGCTCACCATGGTGTCGCTCTTGCGCCGCCCGGACTGGAAATCCGCCAGCTGCTTGGCGATGTACTGGTAGTGCTGCCCCGCCAGACGCGGATACAGCGCCGTGGAACTCTCCCCTTCCACGCCATGGCACAGGAAGCAGCGCCCCATGTTGATCTCTTCGGCACGCTGCAGATCCACCTCCGGATAGTCCGCCGCCGCCGCCCCGAGCGGCACGGCCAGCAGCGCCGCCATGCCCGCGATTCGATTCTTCCAGCCCTTCACGTCCCCTCTCCTCTTCTGGTCTGTTCCATCACCTCGCCGGCGAAGTGGGAATGGAGATTATCAGAATCCCTTAATACGCTGAATACCGTCCGCCCTCACCAGCCCAGCTCCAGCAGCCAGGGACCTGCGCCCGCGGCCAGCGCGGTGCGCACATAGGGCACGGTATCGGCCGGCAGGGCCGCACGCGCAAACCAGCCCAGGCAGTCGCACTTGTGTGGCTCGCAGATGCGCGGTTCACCCGTCCAGCGCCCGGCGCGCACGAAGAAGTCGATGCGGTTGGTGTCCGAGAGGCGGTGCACCACCCCCAGCGGGGCGATGTCGCCGGGTTCCAGGCGCAGTCCGGTTTCCTCCAGCATCTCGCGCCGTGCAGCCGCAATGATGGATTCGCCCGGTTCGACATGTCCGCCGGGCAGGCTGAACTGGCCGTCGAAAAAACCGGTGCCGGCGCGGCGCATCAGCAGCACCTGCCCTGCACGTTCGAGCACCACGTGCACACCGGTCGGAATGCCGGCATGGGGCTCTGCCACCATCAGTGCTTGCCGGTGCTGCCGAACCCGTCCGCGCCGCGCTCGCTGCGGGCGAAATCATCGACCACGTTGAAGCCGACCTGCAGCACCGGGACCACCACCAGTTGCGCGATGCGCTCCATCGGCTGGATGGTGAAGGTCTCCCGCCCGCGGTTCCACACCGAGACGAAGACCTGCCCCTGGTAGTCCGAATCGATCAGCCCGACCAGGTTGCCCAGTACGATGCCGTGTTTGTGCCCCAGGCCGGAGCGCGGCAGGATCATCGCCGCCAGACCGGGGTCGGCCAGGTGGATGGCCATGCCGCTGGGCACCAGCGCGGTCTCCCCGGGATGCAGGGTCAGCGGCACCTCCACGCAGGCGCGCAGGTCCAGCCCCGCCGCACCGGGCGTGGCATAGCCGGGCGCATGACTACGCAGGCGCGGGTCGATCAGCTTAACGTCTATCTTGTGCATCGGTCATTCCTCCCTGAGCTCGCCATCGGCGAGCAGCGCCGCCAGATGATCGACGATCCGCTTCGCCAGCTCCGCCTTCGAGGCGCGCCCCAGCGGATAGCGGCCATTGTCGTCGTACAGCACCACTTCGTTGTCGTCCCCGCCCAGCGCATCCTGCACCAGGTTGCCGACCAGCAGCGGCAGGCGCTTGGCGCGCCGCTTGCCTTCGGCATAGGCATCGAGATCCCGGCTCTCGGCCGCGAAGCCCACGCAGAACGGCGGTTTGGGCAGCGCCGCGACCTCCGCGAGAATGTCCGGATTGGGCGCCAGGGTCAGCTGCATTGCGTCGCCCGATGTCTTGATCTTGTGCTCGGCGGCCTGCGCCGGCCGGTAGTCGGCCACCGCCGCGACCCCCACGAAGACCTCAGCATCGGCCACCTCGGCGAGCACCGCCTCGCGCATCTGCAGCGCACTGAGCACATCGATGCGGCGCACGCCGGCCGGTGCGGGCAGGGCCACCGGACCGCTCACCAGCACCACCTCCGCGCCTGCGCGGGCAAAGGCGCGCGCCAGCGCATAACCCATCTTGCCCGAGCTCGAATTGGTGATGCCGCGCACCGGATCGATGGCCTCGAAGGTGGGTCCGGCGGTCAGCACCACCTTGCGCCCGGCCATCAGCTTGGGCTGGAAGCAGGCGATCAGCGCCTCCAGCAAGTCCTCGGGCTCCAGCATCCTCCCGGGGCCGGTCTCGCCGCAGGCCTGATCGCCCTCGGCCGGACCAAGCACCGCCACCCCGTCAGCCTGCAGCTGGGCAAGATTGCGCCGGGTGGCCGGGTTCTCCCACATCTGCCGGTTCATCGCAGGCGCCACCATCAGCGGACAGTCGCGCGCCAGGCACAGGGTGGACAGCAGATCGTCCGCCAGCCCGTGCACCAGCTTGGCCATCATGTCCGCCGAGGCAGGGGCGATCAGGATGCCGTCCGCGCCGCGGGTGAGATCGATGTGCGCCATGTTGTTGCCCATGCGCCCGTCCCACAGGTCGGTCCACACCGTGCGCCCCGAAAGCGCCTGAAAGGTGACCGGGGTGACGAAACGCGCGCCGGCCTCGGTGAGCACCACGTGGACCTCCACCCCCGCCTTCACCAGCAGACGGGTCAGTTCCGCCGCCTTGTAGGCCGCAACGCCGCCGGTGACGCCGAGTACGAGCTTCCTGCCCTTGAGTTCATTCATGACATTAGGGTTAAATGCAAACTTCATTCAATTTCTGGTGAACAGCCATGGCGATCACCGACTGGCCGGAAAACGAGCGTCCGCGCGAAAAGCTGCTGTCGCGCGGCGCCCAGGCCCTGAGCGACGCCGAACTGCTCGCCCTGTTCCTGCGCGTCGGCATGCGCGGGCGCAGCGCGGTCGATCTCGGGCGCGACCTGCTCGCCCATTTCGGCAGCCTGACCCGTCTGTGCAGCGCCCCCGCGGCGGAGTTCGCGCGGATTCCCGGCATGGGGCTGGCAAAGTATGCCCAACTGCAGGCGGTGATGGAACTGGCACGCCGCGCACTGACCGAGAAGATGAGCGTGGGCGACGTGTTCGACGCCCCCGCAACGGTGCGCGACTGGCTGCGCATGCGCCTGGGCAGCCTGCCGCACGAAGTGTTCGCGGTGCTCCTGCTGGACGCGCGCAACCGCCTCATCGAAGCCGTGGAACTGTTCCGCGGCACCCTCACGCAAACCAGCGTGTATCCGCGCGAAGTGGTCAAGCTTGCGCTCGCACACAATGCAGCGGCGGTCATTCTGGCGCATAATCACCCCTCGGGCGCGGCCGAACCGAGTCAGGCCGACGAACTGCTCACCCGCAGTCTGAAGGACGCACTCGCCCTGGTAGACGTCAAGGTGCTCGATCACTTCGTCGTTACCGCCCCCGCCAGCCCGCTTTCCTTCGCCGAACGCGGCCTGCTCTAGCACTGCACAGCAGGCCCCGAAACGGCACTTTTCGCATCAAGGACTTGCGCACCCCCGCCCTGATGGGGTATTCTCCGGGGCTTTTCGCAATCCGAATTCCCTGGAGCATCGTATGGCTCGCGTCTGCCAAGTGACCGGTAAAGCACCGATGGTGGGAAATCATGTTTCCCACGCCAACAACAAAACCAAGCGCCGTTTCCTCCCCAACCTGCAGAACCGCCGGTTCTGGAGCGAGGCCGAGAACCGCTGGATCAGCCTGCGCGTGTCGAACGCCGGTCTGCGCACCATTGACAAGAAGGGCATCGACGAAGTCGTTGCCGAGCTTCGCGCCCGTGGCGAGAAGGTCTGAGGCCAGCCCTCGGATCCGCCACGCACTGAACGGAGAGCAACATGGCTAAAGGCATTCGCGAAAAGATCAAGCTGGAGTCCACCGCCGGCACCGGTCATTTCTACACGACCTCGAAGAACAAGCGCACCACGCCGCAGAAGCTCGAGTTCATGAAGTACGATCCGGTCGCGCGCAAGCACGTCCTGTACAAGGAAATCAAGCTGAAGTAAGCGGGACCGCCCCGTCGCGGGCAGACGCTCCAGAAAACAAGAGGCCGTCGGAAAACCGACGGCCTCTTGTTTTTTGGAAACCGTACGCGACAACAACTGGGCTGCGGTACGGCGTTCCGCGACGGGCTCAGACCATCACACCTTCTGGATGTTCGAAGCCTGCTTGCCCTTCGGGCCCTGGGTGACCTCGAAGGAGACCTTTTCGCCTTCCTTCAGGGTCTTGAAACCGCCCATGTTGATCGCGGAAAAGTGCGCGAAGAGGTCTTCGCTGCCGTCGTCCGGGGTAATGAAACCAAAACCCTTGGCGTCGTTGAACCACTTAACAGTGCCAGTTGCCATATTGCGTCAATCCTTCAAGAGTGCACGAAACGTACCGGTTACCCCGGCGGGCATGTCGATGCGAAGGAACCAGAACCGGCACTGCCGCAACGGATGAACCGACGCGCCCCGCCCGTCTCGAGCCGCTCACGCGGCACGCGCGGATGGAGCCGGCGCCTTGCACTTTGCACGACATACGGAAGTGCTTTTACGCAACTGGCGGCATAGCGTCAAGCACTTCTTCCGCCATTCCGATTGCGCAGCGCAACAGCGGGAAGGCCGTGTGGCCGCGCGCGAATGAAACTGGCACGACACTGGCTTGTACTCGCTGCGAATAAGCCTCGCTGCAGCGCACAGAATTCTTTCCGGAGCGCTGTTGTATTTGGGCAGCAGCGGCCCAAGATAGGCGGCGTGCGGGTCTGTTGCACTCTGCTTCGACTTGATTAGAATGGTTCGCATGGCCACGCACAAGCAGGACGAGTTCCTACTCGAGGCGGAACGTACACGCACCAGACCTCCGCCGCTCTACAAGGTGCTTTTGTTGAACGACGACTTCACGCCAATGGACTTCGTGATCGTCGTGCTGCAGAAATTTTTCGGCATGGACCGCGAACGTGCCACGCGGGTCATGCTCCAAGTCCACAGAGAGGGCATGGGGGTTTGCGGCGTCTTCCCAAGGGACATCGCATCGACCAAGGTGGAACAGGTCGTCTCCTTTGCTCGCCAGCACCAGCACCCGCTGGCATGCGTGATGGAGGAAAACTGAATGATCGCGCAAGAGCTTGAAGTCAGCCTGCACATGGCCTTCGTCGAGGCTCGCCAGAAGCGCCACGAGTTCATCACCGTGGAGCATCTGCTGCTCGCCCTGCTCGACAATCCCTCGGCAGCGGAAGTGTTGCGCGCCTGCAACGCCAACATCGAGGAATTGCGGCGCGAGCTCACCAATTTCATCAACGAGCACACCCCCAAGGTCGAAGGCAGCGAGGAGATCGACACCCAGCCCACGCTCGGTTTCCAGCGGGTCATCCAGCGCGCGATCCTGCATGTGCAGTCGTCCGGCAAGAAGGAAGTCACCGGCGCCAACGTACTGGTCGCCATCTTCGGCGAGAAGGATTCCCATGCCGTCTACTTCCTCCAGCGGCAGAACATCTCGCGCCTGGACGTGGTGAACTTCATCTCCCACGGCATCGCCAAGACGCCCCAGCACGGTGCCGGCGCACCGAACCGGGGCGAACCCGAACAGGGCGAGCAGGAGCAGGAAGCCCAGGGGTCGGGCGGCGCCCTGGAGAACTACACGCAGAATCTCAACCAGCAGGCGCTGGTCGGCAAGATCGATCCGCTGATCGGCCGCGAAAAGGAAGTCGAGCGCGTCATCCAGACCCTGTGCCGGCGGCGCAAGAACAACCCGCTGCTGGTCGGCGAGGCCGGCGTGGGCAAGACCGCGATCGCCGAAGGCCTGGCACGCCGCATCGTCGAAGGACGCGTGCCGGAAATTCTCGAGAACGCCCAGGTCTATGCGCTGGACATGGGTGCGCTGCTCGCCGGTACGAAGTACCGCGGCGATTTCGAGCAGCGTCTGAAGGCGGTGCTCAAGCAACTGGTGGAACAGCAGGGCGCAATCCTCTTCATCGACGAGATCCACAC
>JAUVWV010000172.1 GCA_030603925.1 Thauera sp.
AGGTTGGGCAGCATGAAGCCGATGCCGCACACCACCACGTAGGCCAGCGCCACGTCGTAGGGCAGGCCGAGGTACTTCTGCAGCAGCGGGATCATGCCCATGGCGACGACGAACATCACCAGCGCCTGGATGGTTTCGGCCACTTCCCAGCGGTAGTGGATGAAGGGCAGGCGGATCTTGAAGGGTCCGGCCGGCCAGTAAGGATGCTCCTCACCGTGTTTGCGCGTCACTAGCACTTTGTCTTACTCCCTCGTCTAGGTGTTTTATGAACTGCTTGTGGTACTGAAAGACTGCGAAAGCGGCTCAGCCGATGGCCGAGGCGGACTGCGCCTGCTGGCGCAGCACGAACTTCTGGATCTTGCCGGTGGAGGTCTTCGGCAACACGCAGAACTCGATGTGCTTGGGCACCTTGTAGCGCGCCAGGTGGGCGCGGCAGTGCTCGACGATGTCGTCCGCGGTGACCTTGGCGCCGTCCTTCACCTCGATGTAGGCGGCCGGCACCTCACCCCACTTCTCGTCGGGCTTGGCGACCACCGCGGCGGTCATCACCGCGGGGTGGCGGTAGAGCACTTCCTCGACTTCCAGCGAGGAGATGTTCTCGCCGCCGGAAATGATGATGTCCTTGGAGCGGTCCTTGATCTTGACGTAGCCGTCGGGCTGCATCACGCCCAGGTCGCCGGTGTGGAACCAGCCGCCGGCAAAGGCTTCGGCGCTCGCCTTTTCGTTCTTCAGGTAGCCCTTCATCACCAGGTTGCCGCGGAACATCAGCTCGCCCATGGTCTCGCCGTCGGCCGGCACCGGCTGCATGGTCTGCGGGTCCATCACGGTGATGGCTTCCTGCATGTGGTAGCGCACGCCCTGGCGGCCGTTGCGCTCGGCGCGGCGGTCGATGGGCAGCTCGTCCCATTCCGGGTGCTTGGCGCACACCGAGGCCGGGCCGTAGGTTTCGGTCAGGCCATACACGTGGGTGATGTCGAAGCCGATCTTCTCGGCCCCTTCGATGATCGCCGCCGGGGGCGCGGCACCCGCGATCAGGCCGGCCACACTGTGCCCGATGCCGGCGCGCAGGCCGTCCGGTGCGTTGATCAGCATGCCGTACACGATGGGCGCGCCGCACATGTGGCTGACCTTGTGGGTGCGGATCAGCTCGAAGATCAGCGCCGGGTCCACCTTGCGCAGGCACACGTTGACGCCGGCGTTGGCCGCCATGGTCCACGGGAAGCACCAGCCGTTGCAGTGGAACATCGGCAGGGTCCACAGATACACCGCGTGCTGCGGCATGCCCCAGCTGACGATGTTGGAGGTGGCGTTGAGGTAGGCGCCGCGGTGGTGGTACACCACCCCCTTGGGGTTGCCGGTGGTGCCGGAGGTGTAGTTGAGCGCGATGGCGTCCCACTCGTCGGCGGGCAGCTTCCAGGCGTAGGCCGGGTCGCCGGCGGCGAGGAAGTCCTCGTACTCGATCTCGCCGAGGCATTCGGTGCCCGGGTACTCCGGGTCCAGCGCGTCGATCACCAGCGGTCGCGGGCCGTCCAGCAGGGCCAGCGCGGCGCGCACGGTGGGGGCGAACTCCGGGTCGGTGATCAACACCTTGGCCTCACCGTGGGTCAGCATGAAGGCGATCGCCTCGGCGTCCAGGCGGGTGTTGAGGGTGTTGAGCACGGCGCCGGTCATCGGCACGCCGAAATGCACCTCCATCATCGCCGGCACGTTGGGCAGCATCACCGCCACCGTGTCGCCGCGGCCGATGCCGCGCTGCACCAGCGCGCTCGCCAGGCGGCGGCAGCGCTCGTAGCTCTGCGCCCAGGTGAAGCGGCGCGTGCCGTGGATCACCGACGTGCGGTTGGGATACACGTATGCGCTGCGCTCGATGAAGGACAACGGCGAGAGCGGCACGTAGTTTGCCGCGTTGCGCGCCAGCCCCTGGTCGTATGCGGAATTCGACACCTCTTCCTCCTGTTCTCTGGTCTGCGGTCTTGGTCTTGTAGGGGCGGGAACGGCATGCCGTGCGATACGCATGCGTATGGTCCTCGCCTAACCCGAAAACATGGCAGATGAAGTTGTCAGGAGTTGCGCCGGAATGTACGCAATCTTGTCTGCGCAGCGCGCTGCCGGGGCCGGGGGCGCGGGTACAATTGCGCTTCAGCTCACAACCGCACTGCCCGCGTCGCGCGCCCCATCCGATGAGCCTCCAGACCGTTTTCCCGTCCTCCCCAGCCGCGTCCGCCGACATCCCGCAGGCGGGCGCCGTGGACGATGCGCTGTACCGCCACATGCTGGGCGGCGCGCTCGATCTGTTCGACCAGGGCGTGACGGTGTTCGACGGCGGACTGCGCCTGATCGCGTGGAACCGGCGCTTCGTCGAGATGCTGGAGTTTCCGGCCGAACTGCTGTGTCCCGGCACCTCCTACGAGGCCTTCGTGCGCTTCAATGCGGAGCGCGGCGAATACGGCGGCGGCGGCGCGGAGGCGGTGAGCGCGCAGATTGCCGAGCGCATGGCCGCGGCGCGCAGCTTCCGCGCCCACCACACGCGCTGGCTGCGCCCCAACGGCCGGGTGCTGGAACTGCGCGGCCAGCCGATGGCCGGCAACGCCGGCTTCGTCACCTTCTACGCCGACATCACCGACCAGCAGCACCGCCAGGACGAGATCGAGCGCCACAAGGCCGAGCTCGAAGCGCACATCCAGCGCCGTACGGCCGAGCTCACCGCGACCAATGCCGAGCTCACCGCGGCCATCGAGAAGAACCGCGAGATCACCGTCGCGCTGCGCTACAGCGAGGCGCGCCTGCGCCAGATCACCGACGCCATCCCGGCGCACATCGCCTACGTCGACAAGGCCTGGGCCTACCGCTACGCCAACCGGCGCTATGCCGAGTGGTTCGGCTGGACCTCTGCGACCATCGTGGACCAGCCCATCCCAACGGTGATCGGCGCCCGCCTGTTCGACCAGGTGGCCGAGCCGGTGCGGCGCGCGCTGGGCGGCGAGGAGGTGAGCTACGAATACACCCTGACCGCCGCCGACGGCAGCGAGCGCCACGCGCGCAGCACCCTGGTGCCCGATTTCAGCCCGGCCGGCGACGTACTGGGCTGTTTCGTCCATGGGCTGGACATCACCGAGCAGCGCCGCACCCAGAGCGCGCTGGCGCAGGCGCAGAAGATGGAAGCCATCGGCCAGCTCACCGGCGGCCTGGCGCATGATTTCAACAACATGCTCACCGTGGTCGCGGGCAATCTCAACGAACTGCGCGAGGCGCGCGCCGACGATGCGGTGGTCGGCGAATACGTCGAACCGGCGCTGCTCGCCGCCAACCGCGGGGCCTCGCTGATCCGCCGCCTGCTGGCCTTCGCGCGCCAGCAGCCGCTGTCGCCGCGCCCGGTGGAGGTCAACGAACTGGTGCATGGCCTGACCCGCCTACTGCGCCGCTCGCTGCCGGAGAACATCACCATCCTCACCGCCTTCGGCGACCCGGAGCCGGTGGCCCTGGTCGACCCGCACCAGCTCGAGAGCGCGCTGCTCAACCTGGCGCTCAATGCGCGCGACGCCATGCCCAACGGCGGCGAACTGCGCATCCAGGCCGGCATCGAGACACTGGCGCCCGCCGCGGCCGACGACCTCGAGCTGGCGCCCGGCGACTACGTGCAGATCAGCGTCACCGACAGCGGCGAGGGGATGGACGGCAGCACCCTTACGCGCGTGTTCGAACCCTTCTTCACCACCAAGAAGGCGAGCGGCGGCACCGGCCTGGGCATGGCCATGGTGTACGGCTTCATCAAGCAGTCCGGCGGCGGCGTGCGCATCCGCAGCCGCCAGGCCTGCGGCACCACGGTGGCGCTGGTGCTGCCCTGCGCGGAGCGCAGCGACGGCGCGGCAGGCGAATACTGCCCCGCGGCCGGCGACCCGGCCGGCTGGCTGAAGGGGCGGGTGGTGCTGCTGGTCGAGGACGACCCCGAAGTGCGCCGCGTGGTGCGCAAGCAGCTTGCCGCGCTCGACTGCGCGGTGCTGGAGGCGGAGAACGGCGAGGAGGCCGCCGACATGCTGGAGAGCATCCCCGCGGTGTCGCTGGTGGTATCCGACGTGGTCATGCACGGCAGCATGGACGGCCACGCGCTGGCGCGTTTCGCGCGCAGCTTCCGCCCCGACCTGCCGGTGATCCTGATGAGCGGCTACACGGAAGCGGCCGGCAGCATCAGCGACGACCTGGCCCTGCCCATCCTGGCCAAGCCCTTCACCCGCGAAGCGCTGTACGCCGCGGTGAGCCGGCTGGCGCCCTTCATGCAGACGGGGGGCGAGGATGCCGCGTAACGCCGGACTGATCTGGATCGTCGAGGACGACGACGCGGTGGCGCGCCTGATCGGCAGCACGCTGGAGCGCTACGACTTTGCCAGCGAGCGCTTCGACTCCGGCGAGGCCCTGCTGCGCCAGTTGCGCCAGCGCACGCCGGGGCTGTGCATCCTCGATCTCGGCCTGCCCGACATGGACGGGCTCGAACTGCTGCGCCAGATCCGCGCGCAGCACGCCTTCGGGCTGCTGATCCTGACCGGGCGGGGCGACACCTACGACCGCGTGACCGGGCTGGAACTGGGGGCGGACGACTACATGGTGAAGCCCTTCGAGCCGCGCGAACTGATCGCCCGGGTGCGCAGCGTGCTGCGCCGCTACCAGCCGGCGCTGCCCGGCACGCAGGGCGAGGCGCCGCGCGTGGCGGCGTTTGCCGGCTGGCGCTTCGACAGCGCGACCCACGATCTCACCTCGCCCGCCGGGCAGACGGAGACCCTCAGCCTGGCCGAAGCCACCCTGCTGCGCCGCCTGCTGGAACGCCCCAACCAGATCCTGTCGCGCGAGCAGCTGCTCGACGGGCGCAACCTCGATGCGCTCGACCGCAGCATCGACCTGCGCGTGTCGCGCCTGCGCAAGCGGCTGGAGGAAAACCCCCAGCACGCGCGCCTAATCAAGACGGTGTATGGCGCCGGCTACCTGTTCTGCGCCGAGGTGGTGTGGTTGTAGGAGCGGGCTTGCCCGCGATACGGCCACCGGGCGGACGATGAATGCCGCGGCGCGGCCGGGGCCCCCGTCACGGTCGCCGCGCTCAGCCCTTGCGCCCCAGCAGGCCGTGCTGGCGCAGGTACTGCTGGATGATCTCCAGGCGGCTCACCACGTCGTCCAGTTCCAGCAGCGCCTGGCGGGCGCGCTGCGGAATCGGCAGCAGCTCGGCGTAGCGCGCGCCCACCCAGGCGGCGTCGCCGAAGCGGTGCGGTTCGGGCAGCGGGTTGCCCGCTTCGCCGGCAATCGCGCCGAGCAGGGGCAGGATGTCGGCCTGTGCGGCGGGTACCGCCGCGCTCTGCGGCTCGTCCAGCCAGCGCACCGTGGCGGTCAGCAGGCCGTCGCGCTCCACCGCGTGATCCTCGATGCGGAAGCGCCGCCGCCCGCGCACCACGATGGAGAGCACGCCCGGCTCGCCCATGTCCCACTGCTCGATGACCGCCTCGGTGCCCACCGGATGCGGCAGCGCCGCTTCGCCCACCTCCTGGCCGGCGGCGATCAGGCAGACGCCGAAACTCGAATGCTCGCGCAGGCAGCGCGCGGTCATGTCCATGTAGCGCGCCTCGAACACCCGCAGGGGCAGCAGGCCGTCGGGAAACAGCACCGTGCCGAGCGGGAACAGCGGCAGGTGGGCGGTTTCATGCGTCATCGCCGGCCTCCTCGCCCCAGCGCGGCAGCAGGGTGTGGGCCACGCCGAGCTGGTCGAGGATGCGCGCGACGACGAAGTCGACCAGGTCCCCGAGGGTCTGCGGGTGGTTGTAGAAGCCGGGGCTGGGCGGCAGGATCACCACCCCCATGCGCGCCAGGCGCAGCATGTTCTCCAGGTGCAGCGCGGAAAACGGTGTCTCGCGCGGCACCAGCACCAGCTTGCGGCCCTCCTTGATGGCCACGTCGGCGGCGCGCTCGATGAGGTTCTGCGCCAGCCCGGCGGAGATCGCCGCCAGCGTGCCCATGGTGCACGGGCACACCACCATGGCGTCCGGCGGGTTGGAGCCGGAGGCCGGCGGGGCGAACCACTCCTCGCGGCCGAATACGCGCAGCAGTCCGGCATCGTCCTTGAAGCGCGCGCGCAGTTCGCGCTGCACCTCGGCGGCGCGCGACGGCAGTTCGATGCCCATCTCCTGGCGCGCGACGATCTGCGCGACCTGCGAGTACAGCAGCCATACCCGGCAGCCGGCCGCCAGCAGGCATTCGACGAGCCGCATGCCGTAGGGCATGCCGGAGGCGCCGGTGAAGGCGACGGCGACGGTCTTGGTCATGTTGCGGGCATCGGGTGGCAGAGGCCGTAGTGTTGCATGCCCGCCCGGCGAGGGAAAGCCGCTGCCGCTCAGCGCAGGTAGTCGGTGAGCAGCGTCCAGCGGCCGTTGCGGATCTGCGCCAGGCGGCCGTGGCGGTTGCCCAGGTGGTCCTGCGGGGTGAAGCGGTACACCGGCCCGCCGAAGATGTCCGGTGCGCTGTGCAGGGTCTCCAGTGCGGCGACGAAGCGCTCCACGCTCAGGTCGGGGCCGGCCTGCTGCGCAGCCTGCACCAAGAGGTCGGCGGCGGTGTAGCCCATCACGCTCCACACGTTGGGTGCGGCGCCGAAACGCTGGCGGTAGCGCTCGATCCACGCCCCCAGTTCGGCGCCCGCCCCTTCGGCATACGGATGCGGCAGCACCGACACGCCGTACAGCCCTTCCACCGCGGCGCCGCCCAGCTCGTGGGTCTGCGCGGAATAGCCGGACGCGGTGACCAGCATGTCCACCTGCCAGCCCAGCTTGCGCGCCTCGGCCATCGCCGCGACCGTCTCGCGCACCACCGTGGCGAGCACCACGAAGTCGCAGCCGGCGCTGCGCAGGCGCGCCACCTGGCTGGACAGGTCGGTGGCGCCGCGCTTGTAGCTGGTGCGCTCGACCAGTGACATGCCCAGTTTCTGCAGGCCCGCTTCCACGCCTTTCATCACCTCCAGGCCATAGTCGTCGTCCTGGTACAGCAGGCAGCTGCGCTGGTAGCCGTTCGTCGCGACCATGTGGCGGGTCGCCGCGTCCATGTAGTCCTGGTAGGGCGCGAACATCTGGAACTTCAGCGGATGCAGCGGCAGGTAGGTCGATTCGTGCGGCGAGAAGGGGAACAGGTGCGGCCGGCCGGCCTCGACCACCATCGGCATGGTGGCCATCACCACCGGCGTGCCGAGGTTGGCCAGGAAGGCGAACACCCGTTCGCGCTGGATCAGCTTGCGCGCGGCCAGCACCGCCTTCTTCGGATCGTAGCCGGCGTCCTCCACCGCCAGACGCAGGCGGCGTCCATGCACGCCGCCGGCGGCGTTGGCGTCCTCGAAGCGCAGCAGCATGCCGTCGCGCACCGGCGC
>JAUVWV010000049.1 GCA_030603925.1 Thauera sp.
CAAGGAAGAGGCCGTGCTGTCCTACCAGTACGACGGCGTGCGCTTCGACTGCGGCTCCAAGCTGGGCTACCTGAAGGCCACGGTGGAGCTCGCCCTGCGCCACCCGGAAGTGGCCGACGAGTTCAGCACCTGGCTGGCCAGCCGGGGCTGAGCTCTAACGCACCGATCGCGGGCAAGCCCGCTCCTGCCCGTCGACCGTAGGAGCGGGCTTGCCCGCGATACAGAATGAAACCGGCGCCCCGCGGGGCGCCGTTCTTCTTCCTGGCCATGACAGGGCGGCGATCAGGCCGCGTCAGCCTTGGCCGCACGCTTGCGGTCGGTTTCCTTGAGGTGACGCTTGCGCAGGCGGATGTTCTTCGGGGTGATCTCCACCAGTTCGTCATCGGCGATGAACTCGATGGCGGACTCCAGGGTGAGCTGGATCGGCGGGATCAGGCGCACCGCTTCGTCGGTACCCGAGGCGCGCACGTTGGTGAGCTGCTTGCCCTTGATCGGGTTCACCACCAGGTCGTTGTCGCGGGTGTGGATGCCGATGATCATGCCTTCGTACAGCGCCTCGCCCGGGCTGACGAACATGCGGCCGCGGTCCTGCAGGTTCCACAGGGCGTAGGCCACGGCCTCGCCGTCGTTCTGCGAGATCAGCACGCCGTTACGCCGCTCGCTCATCGCTCCGGCCATCGGGCCGTAGTCGTCGAACACGTGCGAGGCGAGGCCGGTGCCGCGGGTCATGGTGAGGAACTCGCCCTGGAAACCGATCAGACCACGCGCCGGAATGCGGTATTCCAGGCGCACGCGGCCCTTGCCGTCGGGCTGCATGTCCTGCAGCTCGCCGCGGCGGCGGCCGAGTTCTTCCATCACGCCGCCCTGGTGGTCTTCCTCGACGTCCACGGTGAGCATTTCGTAGGGCTCGCACTTCACCCCGTCGATTTCCTTGAACACCACGCGCGGGCGGCCCACCGCCAGCTCGTAGCCTTCGCGGCGCATGTTTTCCAGCAGGATGGTGAGGTGCAGTTCGCCACGGCCGGAGACTTCGAAGGTGTCCGAGTCGCTGGTGAAGTTCACACGCAGGGCGACGTTCTTCAGCAGTTCCTTTTCCAGGCGCTCGCGGATCTGGCGGCTGGTGACGAACTTGCCTTCGCGGCCGGCCAGCGTGGAGGTGTTGACCATGAAGTTCATGGTCACCGTGGGTTCATCCACGGCTATCGGCTTCATGACTTCGAGGCACTCCGGGTCGCACAGGGTGACGCCGATGTTGACCTGCTGGATGCCGGCGATCAGGACGATGTCGCCCGCTTCCGCCGACTCGGCCGGGGAGCGCTCCAGGCCCTTGAAGGTCAGCACCTGGCTGACCTTGCCCTTGCCACGGTTCTCTTCGCCGTTCATCACCACCACTTCCTGGTTGGGCTTGACGCGACCGCGCTTGATGCGGCCGATGCCCATCTGGCCCATGTAGGTGGAGTAGTCGAGCGAGCAGACCTGCATCTGCAGCGGACCGTCGGCATCCACTTCGGGCGCCGGAACGTGCTTGAGGATGGCTTCGAACAGCGGGCGCATGTCCTTGCGCTCGTCTTCCAGGTTTTCCATCGCGAAGCCGTTCAGGCCGGAAGCGTAGATCACCGGGAAGTCGAGCTGTTCGTCGGTGGCGCCGAGCTTGTCGAACAGGTCGAAGGTGTGGTTGATCACCCAGTCCGGACGGGCGCCGGGGCGGTCGATCTTGTTCACCACCACGATGGGCTTCAGGCCCAGGGCCAGCGCCTTGCGGGTGACGAAGCGGGTCTGCGGCATCGGCCCTTCCTGCGCATCGACCAGCAGCAGTACGCTGTCGACCATGGACAGTACGCGCTCGACCTCGCCGCCGAAGTCGGCGTGTCCCGGGGTGTCCACGATGTTGATGTGGGTGTCGCCGTACTGGATCGCGCAGTTCTTCGACAGGATGGTGATGCCGCGTTCCTTCTCGATGTCGCCCGAGTCCATGATGCGCTCGGCAACCTGCTGGTTTTCGCGGAAGGTGCCGGACTGGCGAAGAAGTTGGTCAACCAGGGTGGTCTTGCCGTGGTCGACGTGGGCGATGATGGCGATGTTGCGGATGGCGCGGGACATGGGGAGGCCGGAAGTCTTTGAAAAGGCGCGGATTCTAACACGGCGTGCGGCGCCGCAGCATGTAAACCTGCGGGGCAGGGCAGCGCCGCCCGGCCGGCGCCGGGGCCTGGCCCGGCTGCGTGCTAGAATCGGCGCGGCTTTGCACTGGAGAACGAAGGAAAATGCTGGCAATCATCGGTGGTAGCGGACTCACGCAGTTGTCGTCGCTCGAGATCAGTCGTCGGGAAGTCGTCCGCACCCCATACGGCGAACCTTCGGGCGCGCTGACTTTCGGCATGCTGTGCGGCGCGCCGGTGGTGTTCCTCGCACGCCACGGCTACGGCCATACCATTCCGCCGCATCAGGTGAACTATCGCGCCAACCTGTGGGCCTTGTTGCAGGCCAAGGTCAGCGCGGTGGTCTCGGTGGCGTCGGTGGGCGGTATCCGCGCCGATTTCGCCCCGGGCACGCTGGTGGTGCCGGATCAGGTGATCGACTACACCTGGGGCCGCAAGTCGACTTTCTTCGAAGGCACGGACGAACCGGTCCATCACATCGACTTCACCGAGCCGTACGACGCAAGACTGCGCCAGCGCCTGCTCGCCGCTGCAGCTGCTGCCGGCGAGCACGTGTTCGACGGCGGCGTGTATGCCGCCACCCAAGGTCCGCGCCTGGAGACCGCCGCGGAGATCAATCGCCTCGAACGCGACGGCGCCGACCTCGTCGGCATGACCGGCATGCCCGAAGCCGCTCTTTCGCGCGAACTCGAACTGCCGTACGCCGCGCTCAACGTGGTGGCCAACTACGCCGCCGGACGCTCGGCCAGCGAGCACGGCATCCAGTTCGACAGCATCGAAATGGTGCTGCAGGAAGCCATGATCCGGGTGCGCTGCGTGCTCGAACATCTCTGCAAGGGCTGAGAAGCCGAAATTACCAGCGCAACACCAGTGCGCGCCGGCCCTGCGCCGGTATCGATACGTCGTGAGACTGCGCGCGACCATCCGCGGTGGCCAGAACCCGGTAGCGTCCGGCCGGCAGGTTCACCAGCAGCAGCGGGCCTTCGGCCAGCAGATCAAGCACGGCGCGGCCGTCCTCGTCGAGGATGCGCACCGACACGCGGGTCAGGTAATTGCCCGCAGCGCTGGCAAAGCTGAGCTTGAGACTGTAGTCGGTTTCCACCGCCTGCAGGGCTGCGCGCTCGTCTTCGCCGACGCCGCCGCTCAGATACGGAACCGAGGACGCGCCGCTCGCCGCTTGCGCGAACGAGGCGGCGCAGATCGTCAGGGTGAATACAAGTGCCAGAATCGGTGTGCGGATCATGGTGTGTAAAGGTCGCAGTCCCGCGCGTATCCTGAACGCGCAGTACATGTTGCCGGAAGACTTGCAGCGCGGCATGGGCCCGGAACTGCGCTTCGTTGAGTGGTGCTTGCATCCGAGTCCCTCGACGCCGACAAGTCACGAGCACAACGATAATTTGTATTATGTAAACGTCGATTGCAACTTCGCTCAGTCTTGCATCCTGGACGTCCAACGTGCCGGCGTTCGGTGTGCACACGGCGCCGTCCCCCGCTCCCGCAAGACCGGGCTAAAAAAGCCCGAGTCAGCGCAGTCCTCCGATGCGCGAACAACCCAGTGCGGCCATCTCCTGTACGGCGGCGCGGCGTCGGTCGCTGAGTTGTTGCGTCGAGCGTTGGCGGGCCGTGGCATCGATCTTCCGGATCCGGTTGCGCAAGGTTACACACGAGCGGTGTTCATCGTGGGTGCCGATGATCGCCGTGCTCGTCGGCTGCGCGCTGCCCGTCCGGGCTTTCCGCTGGACCACGACGGGCGGATGCGGGTCGACCACCGTCATGCGATCCTGCAGGGTGCGCGCCTGCTCCGGGTCGGCACACGCTTGCGCCTGATAGACGATGCGCCCGCCGCTCTCGCACTTGTAGACCTGCGCGTCGACCGGATTGGCGAGGATCACGGCAAGCGTGGCAAGGAGGCGCTTCATGGATGTCTCCGGCATCGTTGAGCCCACGATAGCACTCCCTACCGTACATGCCAAAGACATTACTCCGGAAGTGCCGTCCGCCGCACCTCGGTCGCCGGCCTGCGCGGCGCCACGGATCAGCTCTCGAGCTCGCGCACCCGATCGATGGCTTCCTCGATGCGATCCACCGCAATGACGCGCATCTGCCCGATGGCCTGTTTCGGCGCATTCGCCTTGGGGACGATGGCAACGCTGAACCCGAGCTTCGCGGCTTCCTTCAGGCGCTCCTGGCCGCGCGGTGCCGGACGGATCTCGCCGGCCAGCCCGACTTCGCCGAACACCGCCAGTTCGCGCGGCAATGCCCGGCTGCGCAGCGAGGAGACAATGGCCAGCAACACCGCCAGATCGGCCGCCGGTTCGGCGATCTTCACGCCGCCGACCGCATTGACGAACACATCCTGATCGAAGCACGCCACCCCCGCATGGCGGTGAGCTACCGCCAGCAGCATGGCCAGACGGTTCTGCTCCAGGCCAACCGACAAACGCCGCGGATTGGGGCTGTGCGAGCTGTCGACCAGCGCCTGGATCTCCACCAGCAGCGGACGTGTGCCCTCCTGGGTGATCAGCACGCAGCTGCCGGAGACCTGCTGAGCGTGCTGCGAGAGGAAGATCGCGGAGGGGTTGTTCACGCCCTTCAGGCCGCGGTCGGTCATGGCGAACACACCTAGCTCGTTGACCGCGCCGAAACGGTTCTTGAACGCGCGCACCAGGCGGAAGCTGGAATGCGTGTCGCCCTCGAAGTACAGCACGGGATCGACGATGTGCTCCAGCACCCGCGGGCCGGCCAGTGTGCCGTCCTTGGTGACGTGGCCGACCACGATCAGCGTGGTGCCGCTCTGCTTGGCATATCGCGTGAGCTGGGCGGCGCATTCGCGCACCTGGGCGACAGAGCCCGGCGCGGACTGCAGCGCTTCCGAGTAGACGGTCTGGATGGAGTCGATCACCGCAATCTTCGGCTTCGCCTCGCGCAGCGTGGTGAGAATGCGCTCCAGGTTGATCTCGGCGAGCATCTGCAGGGGCGAGGCTTCGAGTTGCAGGCGCTGGGCGCGCAGCGCCACCTGTTCGCCGGACTCCTCGCCGCTCACATACACCGCCGGTAGCGACGCGGCCAGGCCCGACAGCGCCTGCAGCAGCAGCGTGGACTTGCCGATGCCGGGGTCGCCGCCGATCAGCACCACCCCGCCCGGCACCAGGCCGCCGCCCAGTACGCGGTCGAATTCCTCGATGCCGGTAGGCACGCGTGGCGCTTCGCGCGGCTCCAGTTCGGCGAGCGATTGCAGGCGGCTGGTGGCGCCGGCCAGCGCGGCGAAGCGGCTCGCACCGCCCCCGCCCTGCTCCACCACGCTTTCCACCAGCGTGTTCCACGCGCTGCATTGCGGGCATTGCCCCTGCCAGCGCAGGCTCTGCGCACCGCATTCGGTGCAGATGAAAGCGGTCTTGGTCTTGGCCATCAACGGGTATTCGGCGGTGTGGTGGCCATGCTGGCGAGCGTCTCGGTAGCATGGTCGGCAAAGGCGGTGATCAGGCGCGAGCGGAACTTGTCGCGCGGCAGGATCACCTCCAGCGGGGTGTAGAGCGGCGGATCTAGCGGCACGGCAACCAGTCGGCCCTCGCGGATGTCGCGCTGGATCGCGGCACTGGAGGCAATGGCAAAGCCGATGCCCTCCGCCGCCAGGTGCTTCACCGTGGCCAGGCTGCCCAGTTCAGCGCATACCGTCAGTTCCTCCAGGCCGACGCCGGCCGCGGCAAAGAACTCCTCGGCCAGGTCGCGGATCGCGTTGCCGGGGTCGCGCGTAATGAAGGCATGGCCGACCAGATCCTGCGCCTTCAGGCAGCTTGCGCGGGCGAGCGGATGGGCCGGATGGCAGATCACCAGCAACTGGTCGCGCGCGGCACTGCGCCGCTCGATGCCGGGTTGGTCGGTGACGATCTCGATCAGCCCGACGTCCAGATCGCGTGCGGCGACGCGGTCTTCGGTGAGTTGCGAATTGCCCACCACCACCCTGGGGGTGACGCGCGGATAGCGCCGCTTGAAGCGCTCCAGCAGGCGCGGCAGCCAGTAGGCTGCGATCGTCGTGCTGGTGCCGATGTTAAGGTTGCCGGCCAGTTCGTCGGTCAGTTCGGAGACCCGGGCCTCGAGCTCGTCGCTCAGCCCGAGGATGCGCTCGGCGTAGGCGAAGACGATCTCGCCCGCCGGCGTGAGCCCCACCTTGCCGTGTCCGCGTTCGAGCAGCCGGGTGTTGTAGTGCTCTTCCAGTTGCTTGATCTGGAAGGTCACCGCGGGCTGGGTCATGAACAGATGTTCCGCCGCCCGGGTGAACGACCCGTGCTTGGCGACTGCGTGGAACACCTGGAGTCTTCGATCGGCCATGGTCAGGATAAACTCGATTTATGCCCGCTATTACAGCATGAATCCACCTGCGCCTGATCGCCCCGTTTGCACAACTTGCGCCAGGTCCTAACTGGCGTTACCGCTTCGTGATATAAACCGGCTTCCCTGCCCTATCACGATGGCGATAGCTTCCAGATGCCGCTCGGCTTTTACATCATCATGGCGGCGCAGTTCTTCTCTGCGCTGGCCGACAATGCCCTGCTCATCATCGCCATTGCGCTGCTGCGCGATATGTCCGCCCCGCCGGAGTTCGAGCCGCTGCTGAAACTGGTGTTCACCGTGTCCTATGTGGCACTGGCGGCCTTCGTCGGCGCCTTTGCCGACTCCATGCCGAAGTGGCGGGTGATGTTGATCAGCAACACCATCAAGATCGGCGGCTGTCTGATGCTCTTCCTCGGCAGCCACCCGCTGCTCGCCTATGCGGTGATCGGGCTCGGTGCCGCCGCCTACTCGCCGGCCAAGTACGGCATCCTGACCGAATACCTGCCGCACCGCCTGCTGGTGGTGGCCAACGGCTGGATCGAAGGTCTGACCGTCGGCGCGATCATCGTCGGCACGCTGATCGGCGGCCTGCTGATCCGCCCCGATGTTGCCGGCTGGTTGATCGGCCTGAGCATACCGGCGGTCGATACCGCGCTCGAGGCCACCATCCTGGTGGTCGGCACCCTCTACCTGCTGGCGGCGCTGTTCAATCTCTACATCCCCGACACCGGCGTCGACCACAAGCCGCTGAAGAACAATCCGTTCTACCTCTTCCACGACTTCAACCACTGCCTGAAGCTGCTCTGGCGTGACAAGCTGGGGCAGATCTCGCTGGCGGTGACCACGCTGTTCTGGGGGGCGGGCGCCACCCTGCAGTTCATCGTCATCAAGTGGGCGGAACACAACCTGGGCTTCGACCTCTCGCAGGCCTCCATGCTGCAGGGCGTCGTGGCGATCGGCATCGCCGCAGGCTCGGTGATGGCCGCGCGCATGATCTCCCTGCGCGGCTCGGTGCGGGTGATTCCGCTGGGTATCGCGATGGGGCTGGTGGTGCTGCTGATGACCATCGTGCGCGATGCCTGGGTGGCCATGATGCTGATGGTGCTGGTAGGCGGACTGGCGGGTTTCTTCGTTGTGCCGATGAACGCCCTGCTGCAGCACCGCGGTCACATCCTGATGGGCGCGGGCCACTCCATCGCGGTACAAAACTTCAACGAGAACCTCTCCATCCTGGTGATGACGGGCCTTTACGCCCTGCTGATCATGAGCGGCATGTCGATCAACACGGTGATCATGCTGTTCGGCCTGTTCGTGGCGGTGACCATGGTCTTCGTGCGCATTCGCCACCAGCAGAACCAGCGCGAGTTCGACAGTGTTGCGTTGCTGGAAGACCGCAGGCATTGAGCAGCAGGGCCTGCTGCCGTCCGCTCAATCTTCCAGCGTCTTCATCGCGCGGCGCGCAAAACAAAGGTCTTCCCAGGCCTTGGCCGTGTCCCACTGGTTGCGCAGCAGATAGGCCGGGTGGTAGGTGACCACCACCGGCACGCCGTCGCACTCGAAGCGTTTGCCGCGCGCCGCACCGATCTTCACCTCGCCGCCAAGCAAGGCCTGCGCCGCGGGCCTGCCCAGTGCGACGATCAGGCGTGGCTGCAGCAACTCGATCTGGCGCTGCAGAAAGGGCAGGCAGGCGGCGATTTCGTCCGGCTCCGGCGTGCGATTGTGCGGCGGACGACATTTCACCGCGTTGGCGATGTAGACCCCGTCGGCGCGCTGCAGGCCGATGGACGACAGCATGTTGTCGAGCAGCTTGCCGGCCGGACCGACGAAGGGCTCGCCGCGTTGGTCCTCCTCGCTGCCCGGTCCCTCGCCAACGAACAGCCAGCCTGCCTTGCGATCACCCACGCCCGGCACCGCCTGCTTGCGCTTCTCGCACAGGCGGCAGGCCCGGCAGGCGCGGATCTCGGCTTCCAGTTGATCCCACTCCAGTCCGGCGATGCGGGCGCTGCGGGCGGGATCTGTCGCGGCTGCGTGGCTCGTGGTATCGGTGGTGCGCGGCGCTGGTGAGTGGCGCGGTTCTGCAGGAAGCGGGGCGCGCACCGGCGACGCAGCGGATGCCCCCCTTGCCGCCGCGCTTGTGTGCCTTGTTGGCGCCGCCGGCGCCCTGGGCGCCGCGGCTGCGGGCATCTCGCCGACCTCGGGGGGCGCGGCGCTTGCCTCGTCGGCAGCCATGCCTGCACCGCCCGCCTCGCCTGCACGCGAACGCAGCTGCCAGAGCGGACCGAGGCCCATCTCCCGCAGCACCGACGCCCGGCGTGCGCTCAGCATAGTGCCAGCCTCATCACGATGGCGTCCTCACGCCCGTCGGGCGCCGGATAGTAGCCCTTGCGCCGACCGATCGGTTCGAACCCCACCCGCCGGTACAGGCTCAGTGCGGGCAGGTTCGACGGCCGGACCTCCAGAAAGAACTGGCTGGCACCCCGGCCCCGTGCCTGCTCGCACAGGTGGCGCAGCATCGCGCCGCCCAGGCCGCGCCCCTGCGCCTCGCGGCACACGCTGATGTTGAGCAGATGGGCTTCGTCCAGCACGCTCAGCACCACCGCGTATGCGGTCCGCTTTCCGCCAAGCTGCTGGATCCACGCGGCGTAACCGGCGCCGAGCGAATCGAGGAAATTGCCCCGGCTCCACGGATAGGCATGCAATTCGAGCTCATGCGCGACCACCCAGTCGAGATCGGCTTCGCTCATCGGCAGATAGCGCAGCATCTGCTCCGCTTCGTACCGGGCAAGCTGTTCGGCCCGCGCGGCGGCGTCGGTCATGCACGGCCCCCGCGGGCAAGCCGCTCCGCCGTGGTCAGCGCAACCTTGTCCCGCACATAGAGCGGCGCGGCGAGTTCAGGCGCCACCAGCGTGCCGTCACGCACTGCGCTGCGCGCCAGGCGCGCAACGTCAGCGGCCCGCGGCACCGCACCGGCATCCGTCGCAGCCGCCCCGCCGGGGAGTTGCGCGGCGAGGTCCGGGTAGGCCAGCAGCGCCGAACCGAGCAGGTTCCAGTGCCCCGCCGGCACGCTGAACTGCTCCGGCGGCGCACAGCGCGGCGCCTGAACTTCGAGCAAGGTTTCGCCGCTGCGGCGGTAGGCGGCGAAGTAGATTTCGTTCATGCGCGCATCGGTCGCGGCCAGCACCGCCTCGCCCTGCCCCTGCAGGGCGAGCGCCGCAAGGCTGCACACCGGTGCCACGCCGAGGTCCGCGCCCAGTGCCAGCCCCTGCGCCGCAGCGCAGGCCAGGCGCAGTCCGGTGAAGGCGCCCGGGCCGCTGCCAAAGGCGACCGCGTCAAGCGCGCGCAGTGTAAGGCCCGCTTCGGCGAGCAAGGCGCGCAGCTCGGGCAGCAGGTGAGCGGAGTGGTTGGCATGGCCCTGCAGGCTGCGCTCGATGAGCGCGTCGCCGGCCAGCAGTGCAATGCTGCCGTGCTCGCAGGAGGTTTCGATGGCGAGTATGTTCATAAGCGCGCCATTTTAGCGGCTGGCGTGCGCGCCGAGGAGAAATGCGGTGGTGCTGCGGTGGGAGAACATGCAAGCGCGGAGCCTGCCCGGCGCCTCAGCGCTCGAAGGCGTCGTCCTGGTAGGCGCTGCGCACAGCGCGGCGCAGCTCCAGATGCAGCGCGCTGCGCTCCTCCGCGCTCAGGCGGCGGCGCTCGTAGCGCGATTCCTGCAGGTCGTCCTCGCTGAGCAGGGCGCGGCGCACCTCCACATGGCGGGGCAGCTCGGGCGTGCTGGGGTAGGCGATCACCACCTCCTGCTCGACCAGCGGAATCTCTTCGACGAACTCGCCGCTTTCCGCGTGCGCGAGGTCGGCAGCACCGGCCAGCAGCACGCCCGCAAAGACCCACGGCGCGGTGCGCCGCATCCGGGCGGAAGAGCGCAGGAGACAGCTGGGGAGTGGGTAGGAGAGCGAACTCGTCATGGGGCGACTTATATTTCCAACGGAGTACATCGAGACATGCCCTAGTGGCAAGATAGTCTCAATTTCGCCACATGCGTTGATTTCGTCACGGCACGGAAACCGACTTTGTAAGTGGATATTGCCCATAGCGGACTACCTTACGAAGCGTTACTCGGCGAGCTTCGGAAGCATGCGGGAGCGGCTGGCACAGGCCTTCCCGACGGGATAGGATGCGCACCATGAATACCAAGATCCGATATCGCGTACTGCTGGTGGATGACGACGCGCGCCTGCGCGACCTGCTGTCCCGCTACCTTCAGGAACAGGGCTTCACCGTCAAGGCGGTGATCGACGCACCGGCCATGGACCGCGCCCTGCATCGTGAACACTTCGACCTGCTGGTGCTCGATCTGATGCTGCCGGGCGAGGACGGCCTGTCGATCTGCCGCCGCCTGCGCGCAGCGGAGAACGAGTTGCCGATCATCATGCTCACCGCAAAGGGTGACGATGTCGATCGCATCGTCGGGCTGGAGATGGGGGCGGACGACTACCTGCCCAAGCCCTTCAATCCGCGCGAACTGGTGGCACGCATCCACGCCGTGATGCGCCGCCAGCCGCCCAGCCTGCCCGGCGCCCCGACGACCGAGGACGAGGTGGTCAGCTTCGGCCGCGTGCGGGTCAACCTGGGGACCCGTACCCTGACCCGCGACGGCGAGGAGATCTCGCTCACCACGGGCGAGTTCTCCCTGCTCAAGGTGCTGCTGCAGCATCCGCGCCAGCCGCTGTCGCGCGACAAGCTGATGGAGCTGGCGCGCGGGCGCGAGTACGGCGTGTTCGACCGTGCCATCGACGTGCAGGTCTCGCGCCTGCGCAAGCTGGTTGAGGACGATCCCGCGAAGCCGCGCTACATCCAGACCGTATGGGGGTTCGGCTATGTCTTCGTCCCCGACGAGCCCAAGCCGGCCGGCGACGAATAAGGCCTTCGTGCGCGTTCCCGCGCTCCTGCACCGCCTCGGGGCGGGCCTCCAGGGGGCGCGCTGGTGGCCGCGCACCCTGCTGTGGCAGACCTTCCTGCTGATTGCGCTGCTGCTCAGCCTGACGCTCGCCACCTGGTCGCAGATCTTCCGCTACTTTGAAGAGCCGGCGCGTGCGCGCGACCTCGCGCAGATGGTCGCCAGCGTGGTCAATCTCACCCGTACCGCCCTGCTGAACGCCGAGCCGAGCCTGCGTACCGGTCTGCTGATCGATCTGGCCGCGCTGGAAGGCATCCGCATCTACCCATCCGAACCCGGCGACGAACTGCAGGCTCTGCCGCAGACCCGGCCGATGCGCCTGCTGACCGCGGAGATCCGCAAGCAGCTCGGCGAACATACGCGTTTTGCCATGCGCTGGAAGACACTGGACGGTTTCTGGGTGAGTTTCCGCCTGGAAGCCGAGGACCAGGACGAATACTGGGTGATGCTGCCGCGCGAACGCCTGCAGAAGCACAACGCGCTGGAATGGCTGGCCTGGGGCAGTGCCGCACTGGTCGCCGCCCTGCTCGGGGCCTTCTTGATCGTCTCGCGCATCAGCGCGCCACTGCGCAGCCTGGCAAAGGCTGCGCGCATGGTGGGCAGCGGGCAGAACCCGCCGCGGCAGGAGGAGAGCGGGCCGGTCGAACTTGCCGTGGTGTCGCACGCCTTCAACCAGATGACCGGCGATCTGGCCCGTGCCGATGCGGACCGCGCGCTGATCCTGGCCGGCGTTTCGCACGACCTGCGCACGCCGCTCGCCCGCCTGCGGCTGGGGGTCGAGATGTCGGGTGCGCCGGATGACGAGGTGGCCGCGATGGTGGCCGACATCGAGGAGATGGACCGCATCATCGGCCAGTTCCTCGATTTCGGCCGCGGCGATCCGCAGGAGCCGCTGCATCCGGTGGATCTGGTCGAGTTGGTAAACGGCCTGGTGGAACCCTACCGCCTGCGCGGTGTCCCCCTGGAACTGGATCTGCCCGAGACGCTGGCCGTGCCGGCGCGCGCCCTGCCCTTGCGGCGCGCCATCGCCAACCTGGTGGACAACGCCATCCGCTATGCCGGCAGCGAATCGCCGATCACCATCAGCGTGGGCGTGAGCGCAAGCGAGGCCTTCATCGAGGTCGCCGACCGCGGCCCCGGCATCCCGCCCGACGAGGTCGAGCGCATGCGGCGTCCCTTTACCCGACTGGAGAACGCCCGCAGCAACACCAAGGGCGCCGGGCTCGGGCTGGCTATCGTCGAGCGGGTGATGCGCGCGCATGGCGGCAGCCTCGATCTGCTGCCGCGCGAGGGCGGCGGCTTGCGCGCGGTGCTGCGCTTGCACGCCGGGCGTGCGCGCTAGAATGTACGCTGCAATGACCGAGGAAGGGAGTCTGGCATGAACATCGTCTTTCGCCAGTTGTACGACGAAGACAGCGGTACCCTGAGCTATCTGCTGGCCGACCCGATGAGCGGCGACGCCGTGCTGATCGACACCGTGCGCGAACATGTCGGCCACTATCTCACCCTGCTGCAGGAGATGAACCTGCAACTGGTCTGGCTGCTCGAGACCCATGTACACGCCGACCACGTCACCGGTGCCGCCGGCCTCAAGGAACTCACCGGTGCGCGTACCGTCACCGGGCGCCACGCCGGCGCGAGCTGCGCCGACATCCTCGCAGACGACGGCCACACGGTGGTGTTCGGCAATGAGGTGATCCGCGTCATTCCCACCCCGGGGCATACGCCGGGGTGCGTCACCTACCAATGGCGCGACCGCCTGTTCACCGGCGACGCGCTGCTCATCGGCGGCTGCGGCCGGACCGATTTCCAGGGCGGCGATGCCGGAACCCTGTACGACAGCATCACCACCCGCCTGTTCACCCGCCACGACGAAACCCTCGTCTATCCCGGCCACGACTACAAGGGACAACGGGTCTCCTGCATCGGCCAGGAGCGCACCACCAACCCGCGCCTGGCGGGCCAGTCGCGCGACGAATTCATCCGGCTCATGAGCGAGCTCAAGCTTCCCCACCCGCGCCGCATCGACGAGGCCCTGCCGGCCAATCTGCGCTGCGGGCGCGCCACTGACCTGATCGACATCCATGCCGCCTGATCCGAACACCCTGCCCGTCCTGACACCCTACGAACAGATGGGCGGCGAACCCACCGTACGCCAGCTGGTGCGGCGTTTCTACCAGCTGATGGACGAACTGCCGGAAGCCTGGGGCGTGCGCCGGATGCATGCCGAGGAACTGGGCGGATCGGAAGAGAAGCTGTTCCTCTTTCTGTCCGGCTGGTTCGGCGGCCCCAACCTCTACGTCGAGCGTTTCGGCCCGCCCTTCCTGCGCGCGCGCCACCTCCCCTTCGCCATCGGCGCGGACGAGCGCGACCAGTGGATGCTGTGCATGCGACAGGCGCTGGAAGAGACCATGGCCGACACCGATCTGCGTGGGCGCCTGCTGCAGTCCTTCGGCGCACTCGCCGACCACATGCGCAATCGCGCCGAACCCGCCTAACGGCATCCACCCGCCAGCCGCTATAATCCCGACGCATGAAATTTCTTTTCGATCTGTTGCCGGTCATCCTGTTCTTCGGGGTGTACAAAATCGCCGGCGCCAATGAAGACGCCGCCTTCGGCTTCGCCAGCCAGCTCCTCGGTACCGGCATCGCCCCCAGCCAGGCGCCCATCCTCCTTGCCACCGCGGTGGCCATCCTCGCCACCTTCGGGCAGATCGCCGGGGTCTGGGCGCGCCACCGCAAGGTGGACACCATGCTGTGGGTCAGCCTGGCCATCATCGTGGTGTTCGGCGGGGCGACCCTGCTGTTCCACAACCCCACCTTCATCAAGTGGAAGCCCACTGCGCTGTACTGGCTGTTCGGCGGCGTCCTGCTCGGCTCTGTGCTGGTGTTCCGGCGCAACCTGATCCGGCGCATGCTCGAAGCGCAGATCCAGTTGCCCGATGCGGTATGGGACAGGCTCAACCTGGCCTGGGCGAGCTTCTTCCTGCTGATGGGCGTACTCAACCTGTACGTGGCCTACAACTTCTCCGAAGAGGCCTGGGTCAACTTCAAGCTGTTCGGCGGCATGGGCCTGATGTTCGCCTTCGTGCTGGCCCAGGGCTTCTTCCTTTCCAAATACCTCGAAGAGGATCCGCAATGATGTTCTACGCCCTGATCGGCGAGGATGCGCCCGGCACCCTGGATGCGCGCATGGCTGCGCGCCCGGCGCACCTGGCCCGCCTGGAGGCGCTGCACGACGAAGCTCGCCTGCTGATCGCCGGCCCGATGCCGGCCATCGATTCGCCCGACCCCGGGCCGGCAGGCTTTGCCGGCAGCCTGGTGGTGGCGGAGTTTCCCTCCCAGGCAGAGGCCGAGCGCTGGCTGGCCGACGACCCCTACGTGAAGCAGGGCGTGTTCGCCCGCACCAGTGTGCGGCCGTTCAAGAAGGTGTTGCCGTGAGCGTGATCGAGACGATGCGCGAGCGCCTGCAGGCGGCACTGCAGCCCGAATCGATCGAGATCGGCGACGACAGCGCCCTGCACGCCGGTCACGCCGGCGCCCGTTCGGGTGGCGGCCACTACCGCCTGGAGATCGTCTCCGCGGCCTTTGCCGGCAAGAACACGGTGGCCCGCCACCGCATGATTTACGACGCATTGGGTGAGATGATGCGGGGCCAGATTCATGCCCTTGCGATTCGTGCCCGGACGGCCGACGAGGCCGCAATTCAACCCACCCCGAAGGAAACCCGATGAAAGCACTTCCCAGCCGTCTCGCCCTGTGTCTCATGGCCGGCCTGACTGCCCTGGCGGCCAACGCGGCCGAGCCGACGGCCACCGTCAACGGCAAGGGCATTCCCGCTTCCCGTCTGGAAGTGATGATGGCCGAGCAGCGCGCCCAGGGCGCACCGGACAGCCCGCAACTGCGTGAGGCGGTGCGCGAGGAGCTGATCCGTCGCGAGATCCTGGCGCAGGAAGCCGGCAAGCGCGGCCTCGACAAGAAGACCGACGTGCAGGCGCAGATGGAACTCGCGCGCCAGGCCATCCTGATCCGTGCCTACCTGCAGGACTGGGTGAAGGCCAACCCGGTGACCGACGCCGACCTGAAGAAGGAGTACGACGAGATCGTCGCGCGCATGGGCAGCACCGAGTACAACCCGCGCCACATCCTGGTCGAGACCGAAGAAGCAGCCAAGGCGATCATCGCCAAGCTGCAGTCCGGCAGCAAGTTCGAGGACCTCGCGGCCGAGTCGATCGATCCGGGTTCGAAGGAGCGTGGCGGCGACCTGGGCTGGAGCAATCCGGGCATGTTCGTCGAGCCCTTCGCCCAGGCCATGGTGAAGCTCGAGAAGGGCAAGTACACCACTGCCCCGGTGAAGAGCGACTTCGGCTACCACGTGATCCAGATGCAGGATACCCGCCCGATGAAGGCACCGGCCTTCGACGAGGTCAAGGCGCAGCTGCAGCCGCGCATGCAGCAGCAGAAGGTCGAACAGCACATCGTCGACCTGCGCAACAAGGCCAAGGTGCAGTAAGCCGGGCCGAATCGCCGATCGGGATAGGGGCGGTCAGCTTACCTGACCGATCCCCTCCCACACCACCCGGCATGCGGGTCCGCACCGGGCGGTTCGAGCAGTTGAGGTTATGAGAGCCGAGGCACACCGAGCCGATCGAAGTAAGCGATAGGCATCACACGGTTCAGCACCATGCGGCTGTTACGCCACCAGCACCGACTGTTCGCGGCCACCTTGCGGGCGTCCGTGTCCGAAGCGCCCATCGCTTTCAACTCCCGATACATCGTCGTACCCCGACGCCAGTGCTTGAGCTGCACCGCACGCAGCCGGTGTCTTATCCATTCGTCGAGCTCACGGAACACTTTGGGTGTCTGCGCAAGCTGGAAATACGCCTTCCAGCCAAGCATGTAGGCCCGCAGCCGTTCGGCGATCTCGGGCAGCTTGCGCCCGCCCGAACGACGGGTGAGTTCCCGGATACGTTGTTTGAAGGTTTCCAACGCTTTGCCAGCGACGGCGCATTTGATCCGATCGCCCGCACTGCGCCACAGTGAATAGCCCAGAAACTTGCGACCAGTGGCTGGTGCCACCGCCGTCTTGGCGTCGTTGACCTTCAGATGGAGTCGGTCGTAGAGCTTGCGCAGGCCCGCCCGCACCCGTTCGCCCGCCTTGTGACTGCGTACATACACGTTGCAGTCGTCGGCATAGCGCACGAAACGGTGGCCCCGTCGCTCAAGTTCCCGATCCACCTCGTCGAGCAGCACATTGGCCAGCAGCGGCGACAGCGGCCCGCCTTGCGGCGTCCCCTCGTACCGCTCCATGAC
>JAUVWV010000027.1 GCA_030603925.1 Thauera sp.
CCGTCCAGCCCCAGGCGCTGCAGGTTGTCCTGCGCGCAGGCCAGCGCGCGCGCCGAGGTGTCGGTGGCGACGATGCGTTGCACCCCGCGGCGCGCCAGCAGCGCGGCCAGCACCCCGCTGCCGGTGCCCAGGTCGAAGGCCAGCCGGGTGGGGGCGGCCGGTAGCGGCGCCTGCATCAGCAGGTCCAGGTATTCGCTGCGGATCGGCGCGAACACGCCGTAGTGCGGATGGATGCGCGCACCGAGCGCGGCGACTTCAACGCCCTTCTCGCGCCATTCGTGCGCGCCGATCACCCCCAGCAGCTCGCGCAGCGACAGCGCGAAGGGCCGCTCAGGCGAGGGGCCGTAGGTCTCCAGGCAGGCCGCCGCGACATCCGGTGCGCGGCGCAGCGCGATGCGGTAACCCGGTTCGCAGGGCACCAGCAGCTGACCCAGCAGGCGGGCGCGCTGGGCGCGGGCGAGGCGTTCGCGGTGGAACAGATCGGTCAGGTTCGCGGCGGCACCGCTTCCCTTGGCCGGCTTGCCCTTGCCGGCGCTGCGCTCGACCCGGCGCGCCAGCGCCTGCAGCAGCTGGCGGGCGTTGTGGTAGTCGCCCTGCCACAGCAGCGCGCCGCCCTGGCTGAGGACGCGGTAGGCGGCGTCTGCCGTGATGCGGTCGTCCGCGGCGCTGACCTTGCGCGGCGCCGGGCTGTCCGCGGCGGAAAGCCATGCCCGTTCGTGGATGCCGCCTTCGTCCTGCCAACTGATGCCCATGTTGCCTGTCCTCACGCCCTTGGGTTACGCGGTCGCCGCACGCTGACCGGCGGGGCGTGAAGTATCGCCGATTACACCCTGGCTTGTGCGTCAGCCACGCGTTGACCGGCCTCGATGGCGAGTACTTCGAGTTCGACTTGCAGGGTCTTGCCGGCCAGCGGGTGGTTGCCGTCGAGCAGCGCGCCGTTCTCGGTACGGTGGATCACGCGCAGGCGGAAGGCGGGGCGGTCGCCGGTGCCGCTGAACAGCGCCGCGCCGGGGGTGAGGTCGATGCCCGGCGGCAGGTTGGCGGCGGGGGCCTCGAACACCAGTTCGGCGCGATGCGGGCCGAAGGCGCGCTCCGGCGGCAGGGTGAGGTGCAGCCGGGCGCCCGCGGTGTGGCCGTGCAGGGCTTGCTCGATGGCGGGCAGCACGCTGCCGTGGCCCTGGATGAAGGTCATCGGGCCGTGGGTGTCGCTGCTGTCGAGCAGTGTGCCGTCCTCGTCCCGGAACAGGTAGGCGGCGGTGACACGCACGCCGTTGGCAATGGTCGTCATGGCAGCATCTCCGGTATCTTGTCAGACCGCCTTGCGGACGCGCGGCGGGTCCATCGGTGTCAGGCCCATCGCGCCGTTGCGGCAATCGGGGCAGATGCGCAGGTGGTCAGTGGCCAGTCCCTGGGCGCTCAGTGCGGCGATCATGCCCGCCAGCTCGCGTCCGGCGACGTAGGGCATGCCGCATCCGGCGCAGCGGCATTGTTCGCCGTTGGCGGCGGGTGACGCGGCTCCGCGCGGGGTTTCCAGCAGCCCCGTGGCGGCAGCGACAGGCGGCAGCAGGGCCTGGATGGCGCGCGCATCGGCGGCCAGCGCATGGTGGGCCAGGCTGCACAGCCGGGCGTAGAGGCGTTCCAGCGCCAGTTCGTTTTCGGCCTTGACGATCTGCGCATGCAGGCGCTGCAGCGCGGGCAGGGCGTGGCGCACGATGCTCTGGTGCAGATCGGCGAGCAGGGTACGCGCATCCTGCTGGCGGCCTTCTTCCAGTTGGTCGGCGGCGCGCGCCAGCGACCAGCCGACGAACTGCAGGTAAAGCGCGAGGTGGTCGGCGGTGTCGCGGAAATCCGGGTCGCGCTGCAGGCCGTGGCGCTGGTAGAGCTGCTCGATGGCCTGGCAGGTGCCGCCCAGCAGGCCGCCGTCCAGATAGAAACCCAGGCTCAGCAGGGCGGGCGCCGGCGGGGCGAGGAAGAGGCGGCTGTAGGTGGTGAGCAGGCGGGTGTGATCCGGCAGGGCGGCCAGTGCGTCGCACAGGTCGTCCAGCTCGGCATTGCCGACTACGCCGAGTTCGGCATTGAGTTCGCGCAGGTCGGCCGGCAGGTCGTCGCGCAGGGCGTGGAGGTCGGCTGCTTCACGCGGTGGCAGGAAGCAGCGCGCCAGACAGAGTTGTAGTTCGGCCCGGGTGGCCAGTTGCTGCGGGCTGAGTTCCATGGTGTCGGGTCCGGGAGTAGGGCGTGCGGGAAAAAAGGCGGGCGGGCCGGAACTGCAGGGGCGGCCCGCCCGCACATCAAGGCTCAGGCGTGGGCAGCGGCTTCAGCGGCCGGGCCTTCCTGCATCACGGCGCTGGGTGGCATGGCCGAGAGGTTGAGCAGGCGTTCGCCGAGCACCCAGAGGGTAAACAGCAAGGCCGAACCCATGATGGTCAGGCTCCATTCGGTCGCCGACGGGGTGTAGCTCAGGATGTCCCATTCCCAGGTGCCCTTGAAGAGCGGGATGACCTGGCCGCCGACGACGAAGAAGAAGCGCTCCGCGAACAGCCCGCCGAACACCAGCACGGCCACCAGGATCTGGGTGCCGGCCTGGTTGCGCATCGAACCGGTCAGCATCAGCACGAAGGGCAGCACGATGCCCAGCCACAGCGAGGCCTGATACACCGGTGAGGCGAACAGGTACTCCGACCACACCAGATGAATCTCCGGGTTGTTGCTGTACATCCCGGTGATCGCACGCACCGCGATGAACAGCAGCGTGCCGCCCAGCACCGCGCCGAAGAACTTCGGCAGTGCGCCTTCAAGCAGGTTGCGCAGCGGGGCGGACATGTTGTCGCGGCTGAAACCGTGGGCGAGGTAGGTGAAGAACACCAGCGCCGCCAGGCCGCTGGCCACCGCGGTGAGGTAGAAGTAGATCGGCAGCAGGCCGTCTAACCAGAACGGGCGCATGCTCATCATGCCGAAGATCAGCGCCAGGTTGCCGGAAGCGAGCAGCACCGCCAGGAAGGAGCCGATGCCGACCTGCTTGCTGGTCTTGCTGTCCCATTCGCCCGCGTCGAGCTTCTGGAACTTCCACAGCAGGAACAGCAGGTCCACCAGGTAGAACACGCCCATCCAGAACATCGCCGACTGGATCTGCAGGTTCAGCGGAATCACCCACAGCATGCGGAAGACGTTGCCCAGTTCCAGCGCCAGTACCGCCATCCCGGAGATCAGGATGGCGAAGGCGAGGAAGATGCAGCGCTTGACCACCGGGTAGAACTTCCTGAAGCCGAACACCAGCGGCAGCGAGGCGATCAGCCCCAGGCCGGAGGAGGCCAGCGCGAAGTACAGATAGGTGGCGATCGGCTGCCCCCAGGGCACCGTGGATGTGGCGTTGAAGGCCGCGTGCCCCTGGCTCATCAGGCTGGCGATGGCGTAGCCGAAGGAGGCCAGCAGGACGATGGCGGAGATCGCCAGCAGGCCGATCCCGGCCGGGCCCTTCATGATGTTCTCTTGATTCATTGCGCAATACCTCCTCAGGAACGCGGCTTGGGTTCGAAGGCGGGTACGCCGGCGCCTGCACCCAGGTAATACACCTGGGGCTTGTTGCCGGTGTGATCCTTCAGACGCACGCCGTGCTTGTCGCCGATCAGGCGGTTGACCTGGCTTTCCGGATTGTCGAGATCGCCGAAGAAGCGTGCCTTGGGGGCGCAGGTGCGCACACAGGCGGGCACGTATTCCTTCAGTTCCGGGATGGCCTCGTCGAGGTCCGGGGTGCCGGCCGGCGCCTTGCTGACCTTGTGGTAGCAGAAGGTGCACTTGGAGACCACGCCCGCGGGCTGGATGCCGATGCCGCGCTTCCAGTCCTGTTCCGGGTTCTGGTAAGGCGGGCTCCACAGCTGGCCGTTGCTGCCCGGGAAGATGTCGCGCAGGTCGGGTTCCAGCAGCGGCTTTTCGTCCGCGTAGAAGCGCACACCGTAAGGGCAGGCGATCATGCAGTACTTGCAGCCGATGCACTTGTTCCAGTCCACGAACACGATGCCGCCGGCGTCCATGTCCTTGTAGGTCGCCCGCGTCGGGCACACATGCACGCACGAGGGGTTCTCGCACTGCATGCAGGGGCGCGGCAGCCACTTCATCTGCGCGCTCGGGTACTTGCCCTGGTGGTAGAAGAGCACGTCCTGCCAGCTTTCGCCGGGCAGGGTGTTGTTTTCCATTGCGCACGCCGTCGTACAGGCCTGACAGCCGGTGCACTTGTCGAGGTCGATGACCATTCCCCACTTTGCCATTGTCTCTAGCTCCTTTCAGTGCAGGGCTCAGGCCCGTTCCACGGTGACCTTGCCGGTGTAGTAGCAGGCCAGTCCGGAGATCGGATCGGATACGTTTTCGGTGATGTCGCCGGAGTGGCCCGGCAGGCGTCCCTTGGCCCAGCGTCCCTGCGCCCAGTGGCCGTGCTCCATGGGCAGCACCAGGGTGTCCGGGCGGTGGGCGGGCATGTAGCGGCAGTAGGCCTCGATGCTGCCCAGGTTGGACTTGATGCGCACCTTGTCGCCGTTGCGGATGCCGCGCGCGCGGGCGGTGTCCGGATGGATCTCCAGATACACCGTCTTGCGCCCGCCGACGATGGGTTGCTGGTTGGCGATGGCGTGCGGGATGTTGCCGCCGCGTCCTTCGGCGTGCAGCGGGGTCTTGGGCGAGACGAAGTAGAGGTCGCCCTGGCCGGTGTGCCGGGCTTCCACCCACTGCACCAGTCCGGCGCGCGCGGCCGGCACGCCCAACGTGCGCTCGATGTAGTCGGCGTGCTTTTCCAGGAAGCCGGACTTGAACTCGAACTTGCCGGTGGGGGTCTTGATGAGCTTGGCCTTGACCTCGTCCGGGCTCATCCTCACGTTGTAGCCGCGGCCATCCCATTCGTAGAACTCGCCGCGGCGCTGCTGCCACAGGTAGCGCTTCTTGTACCAGACGCCCTTTTCCTTCCAGCTCTCGAAGCTGTTCACGCCGTTGTCGCCGGGGTCGGCCTCGAAGCCCTTGGCGCGGTGGCGCAGCACGTTCTCGACGTTGTCGAGCGCCTTGTAGTACTCGCCCATCGGCCCGTTGATGCGCTTGCCGATCTCGATCAGCGTGTCGCCGTAGCTCTTGGTGTCGTACAGCGGGGCCACCGCCGGCACGCGCAATGCCGCCATCGGCCAGCCCTCGAAGGGGTAGGTGGGCGAATCCTGCAGGCGCTCCAGGTAGGTGTGGTCGGGCACCACGATGTCGGCATACATCGCGGTTTCGCCGGGGAAGGGTGAGGTGTCTATGACGAAGACGTCCTTCAGCGCTTCTTCCCAGACCTGCGGATTGGGTGCCGACCAGATCGGGTTGGTGTAGAAGAACATCGCCGTGTCCATCTTGTAGGGGTCGCCCTTCAGATGGTTGGGGCCGGCTTCCTGCATCATGGTGCCGGACATCGGCCATTCCGCGGTGCCGGCCTTGTCGATGCGCGGCTGGCTCTTCCAGGCGCCGCTCTTCGCCCAGTCGTCCATGTAGTCCGCGGCGTTCACCGGCAGGCCGCCGTAGGACGGACCCATCTGGTAGAACATGCCGCCCTCGGCCCACAGGCTGCCGACCAGCGCATTGAGCGCGTGGATGGCCATGCCGGCGTAGGTGCCGTTGGTGTGCGCGGTGGGGCCGCGTTCCATGATGGCGATGGCCGGACGGGTGGTGCCGAATTCGCGCGCGGTCTTCACGATGTCCCGCGCAGAAATGGATGTCAGGCTTTCGGCCCATTCCGGGGTGCGGTCCTTCAGTTCCTCGTTCCACCATTCGGTCAGCCCGTGCACCCACTTTTCGGCAAAGCTGCCGGCGGGAATCGTCTGGCCGGTGCGGAAGCGCATCTCCGGGTCGACGAAGTCGCCGACGAACTCGCGCTCCCACAGCCCTTCGGTGAGGATCACATGAGCGATGGCCAGCGCCATCGCGCCGTCGGTGGCCGGCTTGATGTAGAGCGCGCGGTCGGAGGCCGCCATGGTCGGATTCATGCGCACGTCGACTGTGGTGATGCGGGTCTGCGGGCTCTTGCTGCGCATGTGGCCCCACATCTGCATGAGGTAGTTGTAGGGGCGGAAGGCCTCCAGGAAGCTGGCGCCGAAGTTCAGGATGTAATTGACGTTGCGGTAGTCGTAGGCGTTGTACGAGTTGTTGCCGTCGGTGGCCTGCTTGGCGCGCTTGCTGCCTTCCGCGCACATCGAGGCGTGGCCGATGGCGACGTTGGGCGAACCGTAGAGCTTGCCGAAGTCGCCCTGCAGGCCGGCATCCGAAGCGCCCCAGCCGCGCCCGTAGAACAGCGCGAAGCGGTGCGATTCGCCGGCCTCGCGCAGGCGGTTGAGACGGCCGGCGATGGTGTCGAGTGCCTCGTCCCAGGAGATCGGCACGAAACCGGGATCCTCGTTGCGCCCCTTGCGCGGGTTGGTGCGCTTCATCGGCCCCTTGAAGCGGTCCGGGTCATAGAGGAAGTAGGTGCCCAGGTGGCCCTTGGGGCACAGCTTGCCGTTGGCGATCGGATTGCCGGTGTCGCCGTAGATGGCATGTACCCGCCCGTTGGTGGTGTACACGTCGATGCCGCAGCGCGCCGGGCACTGCGCACAGATGTTCTTGGTGATCGTCGTCTCGCCACGCGGGCTCTGTGCCTGCGCCTCGCTGACCGGGGCCAGGCCGGTCAGTTCGCCAAGTCCGCCCGCAGCGGCGCCGGTGGCGCCTGCCGCTGCGCTGCCCTTGAGGAAGCGCCTGCGGGTCATCAGGGTCTGCAATATCTTCATTGCCGGTGTCTCCTCAACAGCAGGTGTGGGTCTGGGTTGTCGTCGGGTGCTGCATGTTGTTCATGTGTTGCACTTCCTCCCTGGTTGAAACGTCTTCGGGTGTTCAGAACAGCCCGGCGAACAGCGAACGCCCGAGTTCGCGCGACTTCTCGCAGGCCGGGCACCTGGGGTCGTCGTCCTCGCCGACGCCCCGTGCGCCGCGTGGCACGAAGGGGGCAGCGCAGTCGAAACAGGATTGCGTTGTGTGCCGGCTCAGCCGGGTCGTGGCGGGCAGGGCGCGCGGCGCGGGGGCCGCGACAAGGCGCAGCGCCTGCTCCGGGCAGTTCGCCGCACAGGCACCGCAGCCGATGCACAGCGCGGGTTCGAAGGCCACGCCGCTGATGTCCTCGTCCTGGTAGGGGTGCAGTGCGGCCACCGGGCAACTGCGCGCGCAGACCTGCTGGTTGCAGCAGCCCGGACCGATCTCGATCTGCTGCAGCAGGCCGGCGTGCAGCGGCTGTCCGTGCGTGCCGTTCTGCAGTTGCTGCAGCAGGGCCAGGCGCTCGGCCGGCAGGATGCGGGTACGGCCGTCGGGCGGAGCGGCGCTGCCGATGGCTGCCGGGGTCGGGTCCGGACGGGCGGCGCTGGCGGTGTGGGCGACCAGCTGGCGCAGAAAGTCACGCCGCCCGAGCGGGCGCTCCAGCCCGGGGTCGCGTGCGGCACGCCCGCGCAGGCTGGGTGGCAGCGGATGGTGTGCAAGCACCACGCGGCGTGCCGGCTTGCCAGGCGTGATGTCGAGCAGGCTGTTCACCTCGTCCACCCGCGCAGCAGCTGGGTGGGTGGCGCCCCCGGCCGTGCACTCCGCACACCAGCCGCGGTCGAGGATCGTTACCGTACTGTCCGGTGAGGCGTTGGCAAGTGCCAGCAGCTGGCTGGCGCGCAGCGCGCCGCTGCAGGGCACCCGCAACGCGCCGGCCGGACTGGCGGCGGGCGGTACGCGCTCGCAGTCGATGCAGGGGCTGATGCTGCGGGCAGTGGCGCAGTCGGGGTGGAAACCGCCGAGTTCCAGCGCATGAGTGGGGCAGGCCGCCGCACAGCGGCCGCAATCCAGGCAACCGGGGGCGAGATCGAAGCCGTCTGCGCTCACCTTCAGCACGCCGCCCGGGCAGGCCGCGCTGCACGCGCTGCAGGCCACGCCGGCGTGGCGCTGCGGCAGACAGGCGTCCTCACAGCCGCGCAGGCGCGCATCGGGCGCGAGTTGTACGAGGCGGGTGACGGCTTGCAGACGGATGTTCATGCCCTGTCTGACTGCAGGATGCATGCCATCGGGCAAAACCCTGCCGCTACAGGGGTTGTCGCCGGACGGGTGTTCCCGTCCGGTAACCCGGGGCGGGCGCCCGGCTCCCAGTGGCGTTACCGGCCGGTAACGCGGCGCGGGACGGGCAGTCCTATGCCGTTGGTGCAAGGGCAGATTCTCCTGTGGCGGGAGCCTGCGCGGTGCTCGCCCTTGTCCGGTCGAGCCGCTACACTCGACCGCATAACGATCCACAAGCGGGGGAGACAATGCAGCGACGGGAATTCCTGTTCGGCATGGCGGCGCTCGCTCTGCCGCAGGCTGGAAGGGCGGAGGTGGCGCCATCCGGAGTCGAGCTGCGCATTGGCCTGACGCCGGTTTTTCTCGATGACCAGGCGGCCTTTCTCAACCGCTGGCGCGACTACCTGAGCGCGCGCAGCGGGCTGACGGTCGCCTTCGTGCAGCGCTCCAGCTACCGCGAGATCGTCGAACAGATCCTCGGCAAGACGCTGGACATGGCCTGGCTGTGCGGTTACCCCTATGTGATGGCGCAGGAGCATCTGCGCCTGCTGGCGGTGCCGCTGCATCTGGGGCGCCCGGAGTACCACTCCTACCTGATTGCCCGGCACGACATGGCGCAGGTCGAGGGCATCGACGATCTGGCCGGGCGGGTATTCGCCTTCTCCGACCCCAACTCGTTTTCCGGCTCCTTGTATCCGCGCTTTCTGCTGCACGAACGCGGGCAAAGCGCCGCGCAGCATTTCCGCCGCAGCTTCTACACCTGGTCGCACCGCAAGGTGGTCGAGGCGGTTGCCGCCGGGCTGGCCGACGGCGGCGCGGTGGCCGGCTACGTGTGGGAGACGCTGGCCCGCCTGCACCCGGAGATCACCACGGCGACGCGGGTGGTGGGGCGCTCACCGAGTTACGGTTTTCCGCCCTTCGTGGTGCGCGCAGACCTGCGGCCCTCGCTGGCGGCGACCCTGCAGCGCGTCTTCGTCGACATGCGCGACGACGCCGAGGGCGCCCGCTTGCTGCAGACGCTGAACCTGGACGGCTTCGTCCCCGGCGATACGGCCATGTATCGCAGCATCCGCGAGATGGTCCGCCTGGTCGAGCAACGCTGACATGCTGCGTTTCCGCGATCTCAGCTTCCGCTACAAGATTCCGCTGCGCGCCACGCTGCTGGTGCTGGTCACCGCGGTCACGCTGACCGCGGCCAACGTGGTGCGCGAGTACGAACAGTTGCGCACCGACCTCTTCGCCAATGCGGAGAGCCTGGGCAGCGTGGTGGCGATGACGCTGATCACGCCGTTGCTGCACGACGACCTGTGGCGCGCCTACGAGATCGTCAGCGTACCCGTGCGCCAGGGACAGGACAGCACCTTGGGCGCGGAGTGGTTGCTGGTGGTCGATGCGCAGGGCCGCGTGTATGCCTCGACCCGGCCGCGCGAGCAGCCCGTGGGTGTGACCCTTGCCGAGTTGGGTGGCAGCGTGGCGCGGCTCGCCGCCGAATACGACCTGGCGGCCTTGCGCGGCAGCCGCGCGGTGGAACTGGAGGAGGCGAGCGACTTCCACCTGCTGATGCCCATCCTGTTCGACGGCGTGAACCTGGGCACCCTGATCCTGGCCTACCCGAAGTCCATCTTCGAACCACGCTTTCGCAGCATCGTCGAGCGCGGTGCGCTGGTCACGCTGCTGGTGCTGGCCCTGCTGCTGCCGATCAGCTGGTACTGGGGGCGGCGCATGGCCGACCCGCTGGTGCAACTGGCCGACTGCATGAGCCGCGTCGGCGAGCGCATTCCGGTCGAATCGGAGTACCGCCTGTACGAGTCGCGCGACGAGGTCGGCCTGGCCGGCACCCAACTCAAGCTGATGCTGGCCGCGCTGCGCGAGAAGGAGGCCCTGGAGCAGCAGATCATCGCCAGCGAGCGGCTGGCGGCGATCGGCCGCATCACCGCCGGCATCGCCCACGAGATCAACAACCCGTTGGGCGGCATGCTCAACGCCATCAGCACCTACAAGCGCCACGGACAGGCCGAACGCACCCTGCCGCTGCTCGAGCGCGGGCTGCTGCAGATCAAGGAGACGGTGGCCGCCCTGCTGGTCGAGGCCCGGCTGCAGAGCCATCCCCTGAATGCGCAGGATTTCGACGACCTGCGCACCCTGCTGCAGCCACACCTGGCGCCCAAGCGGGTGCAGCTGGTCTGGCAGGGCGGTCTGCTCGGGACCGTGGCGCTGCCTTCAACCCAGGTGCGCCAGATCCTGCTCAACCTGCTGCTCAATGCGGTGCAGGCGGCCGAACCCGGCAGCGAGGTGGTCTGCAGCATCGAGCACGGCCGCGAGAGCATCGAGTTTCGCGTGGCCAACCGTGGCCAGCCGATTCCCGTCGAGCGCCTCAATCACCTGTTCGAGCCCTTCGTCGGTACCAGCGATGGCGGCAACGGGCTCGGGCTATGGGTGACCTACCAACTTGTGCAGCAGCTCGGCGGACGCATCGACGTGTCGAGCAACGCAGCCGACGGCACCGTGGTCGCGGTGTCGCTGCCCGCCCCGGAGACGGATAGATGAGCATCAAGCCCCGCCTGTGTCTGATCGAGGACGACGAGATCATGGGCGAATCGCTCAGCGAACGCTTCGAGCTCGAAGGCTTCGCCTTCGACTGGCATCGCTGCTGCGCCGACGCCGTGCCAGGTCTGCGCGCCGGCGCCTACGCCGCGGTGCTGAGCGACATCCGCCTGCCCGACATGGGCGGCGACGAACTCTATCTGAGCCTGCAGCGCGAGGGCCTGAGCCTGCCCCCCTGGCTGTTCGTCACCGGTTACGGTGCGATCGACCGCGCCGTCGAGCTGCTCAAGGCCGGCGCCACCGATTACATGACCAAGCCTTTCGACCTCGACGCACTGGTCGACAAGCTGGCCGACTGGCTCGTTGCGCCACCGGGCGATGGCGGCGCGGCCAGGCTCGGGGTGTCGGCCGCAATGCGCCATATCGAGACGCTGCTGCCGCGCATCGCCAGCCAGGCGCGTACCGTGCTGGTGTCCGGCGAGTCGGGCGTGGGCAAGGAGGTGGTGGCACGCGAACTGCACCGCCTGGCCGATGCCGGCGGCAAGGCGCCCTTCATTGCGGTCAACTGCGGTGCGATCGCCGAACCCCTGCTGGAGGCCGAACTGTTCGGCCACGAGAAGGGCGCCTTCACCGGCGCGCACCGTGCCCGGCAGGGCGTCTTCGAACAGGCCGATGGCGGCACCCTGTTCCTCGACGAGATCGGCGACATGCCGCTGGCCATGCAGGTCAAGCTGCTGCGCGTGATCCAGGAGCGCAGCATCGTGCGGGTCGGGGGTGAGCGCCTCATTCCGGTGGACCTGCGCCTGGTCTGCGCCACCCACCGCGAGCTGCGCGAGCTGGTGCAGGAAGGGCGCTTTCGCGAGGATCTGTACTACCGGATCCACGTCATCCACCTGAAGATTCCGCCGCTGCGCGAACGGCGCGACGACATCGTCTGGCTGGCGCGCCGCCTGCTCGATGCGTGGTGCCGGGATCATCCGCAGGCGCGCAAGCGGCTTTCCCCGCCGGTCGAGCAGGCCCTGCTGATGCACCAGTGGCCGGGCAACGTGCGCGAACTCAAGCACGCCATCGAGCGCGCCTGCATCCTCAGCGAGGGCACGGAGCTGGCGCTCGACGCGCTGTTCGACACCCCGCTGCCGGGCGAGCTGCTGCAGGGCGATGCCGGTGACGGGCTGGCCGCCTACCTGCAGAGTTGCGAGCGCGCGTACGTGATCAAGGTACTGGAGGCCCACGACTGGCAGATGACGCGCAGTGCTGCGGCGCTGGGCATCAGTCGCAAGAACCTCTGGGAGCGCATGAAGCGGCTGGGCGTGTCGGCAGTGTCGGGCGAGGAGGGCGTTGTCTGAGCCGTAACGGGGCCGGTGTCAGCCGCGCGAGCGCACTGCCGCCAGATAGGCGCCCAGCGCCAGCACCATGATCCCCGCCAGCAGCAGTGCCATGAGGCCGTAGCCATTGCCGTCGGCCAGCAGAAGGGCAACGGCCAGGGGTGCGGCGGCCTTGGCCAGGAAGGCCGGGCGGGCGATGCGGCCCATGATGCTGCCATAGGCATCGCGCCCGAAGAGTTCGGCCGGCACGGTGCCGCGCACGATGGTCATGGTGCCGTTGGCTACCCCGTAGAGCAGCGCAAAGGCAAAGCCCAGCCAGGGCGTCACGCCGGCCGCCCACAGCAACAGCATGGCCACCAGCATCGAACTGAAGGACAGCATTCCCACCCGGACCGGCACCAGATGGCGGGCGAAGACCAGTTCCGCGACCCGGCCGGCGACCTGTGCCGGGCCGATCAGGCTGGCGGCGAGGATGGCCTGCTCGGCGGAGAGCCCGGTGGCGGCCAGCGCTCCCACCGCATGGGCGCCGATGGCCGAGATCGCGAAGGCCGACACCGCGAAGGCGGTGCATAGCCACAGGAAGCGCGGGCCGCCCGCGCTGGCCGGCGCCGGCGCGACTGCGGACGTCTCCCCTGCAGGGCGGGTATCCGGCGTGAAGCTGCGCGGCAGGCCGAACCACAGCAGCGGCAGTACCAGCAGCAGGATGGCGGCGAACACGCCCAGCGTGATGCGCCAGCCGAAGGCGCCCTCCAGATACCAGGCCAGCGGCCAGTACACGGTGCTGGCGAAGCCGCCGAACAGGGTGAGCGCGGTGAGTGCCTTGCGGTAGGCGCTGCCGGCCAGTTGCGAGAGCGCCGGAAAGGCCGCGTCGTAGAGCGTGGCCGCCATCGCCAGGCCTGCCAGCAGCCAGCCGGCGAACAGGGTGAGCGGCCCCTGGGCGAGCGCCAGCAGGCCCAGCGCGGCCGCGCCCAGCACGCAACCGCCGCCCAGCACGCGGCGCCCGCCCAGGCGGTCGATGGCGCGCCCGACCCAGGGCGACGCCAGGCCGGAGGCCACCAGGGCTGCGGAGAAGGCGCCGAACAGCAGGCTGCGCGACAGGCCGAGGGTGTCGGCCATCGGGCCGGCCAGAACCGCGATGCTGTAGTAGAGGCTGCCCCAGGTGGCGATCTGGCTCAGGCCGAGCACCACCACCACGCGCGCCAGCAGCGCGCGCGGCAGGGCGGGTGCGAAGGCGCTCATGCGCAACAGGCCCGTGCCGCGGTGTCGGCCGGCTTGCTCGCCGGTGTGCAGCAAGTACTTTTCCTGATGTCCTCTGCCACGTGGTCTTGCGGTTCTGCCGTGCAGCAGGCACCGCCCGCCGCGCCGGCAGGGTCCGTCGAGCACACGCCGGTTTCGGGCAGCTCCAGGCGTACCTCGTCTGCGGCCGCCAGTTCGCCCGCGAGTGCGGCGACCACCGAGCGCACCTGATCGTAGCCGGTGGCCATCAGGAAGGTCGGCGCACGCCCGTAACTCTTGGCACCGACCACGTAGAAGCCAGGTTCCGGGTGGGCGAGTTCGCGGTGGCCGTGCGGTCGTACCGTGCCGCAGCTGTGCACGTTGGGGTCGATCAGCGGGCCGAGCGCGGCGCTGCTCTCCAGCGCCGGGTCGAGCGCAGTGCGCAGCTCGCGCAGCATGGCCAGATCCGGACGTGCACCGGTTGAGCAGATGATCTCGTCGAGGCCGGTGAGCGGCGCATGCTGCGGGTCGTCGGCGAGCACCGCGAGGCACTCGCCGTCGCGGCGCAGCGCGTGGACGCGGAAGCCGGTGACCAGTTCGATCCGCCCGGCGTCGAGCAGCGCGCGCAGCGCCATGCCGATGGCGCCGCGTGCCGGCAGGCCGTCGGCCGTGCCGCCGCCCAGCGCCGGGCTCGCGCTGCGGATCGCCCAGACGATGCGCATCCCCGGCGCGGTTTCGGCCAGTTCGGCCAGCGCCAGCAGGTTGCCGGCGGCCGAATGCCCGGCGCCCACCACCAGCACGCTGCGCCCGGCATAGCGGGCGCGCTCCGCGCCGAGGATGTCCGGCATGCCGTAGCGGATGTGCGCGGCGTGTTCGGCTTCGCCCAGCGCCGGCAGGCCGTCCGCACCGAGCGGATTGGGCTGGCTCCAAGTGCCGGAGGCGTCGATTACCGCGCGGGCGTGCAGCAGGGTTTCGCCGTCCGCGCCGCGCAGGCGCAGCACGAAGGGCGCCTGCTCGCGCCCGGCGGATTTCACCCGGTCGGTCGCCCGTCGGCTGATTGCAGTCACTCGCGTATCGAAGCGGATGGCGCGAGCGATGGCCGGCAGTGCGGCGAGCGGGGCGAGGTAGCGATCGATCACCTCCCCTGCGCTGGGGATCGCCTCAGCGTCCGGCGCCTGCCAGCCGGTGGCGGCCAGCAGGCGGGCGGCGGCGCGGTCCACGTTGAAGCGCCACGGCGAGAACAGGCGCACATGGCGGAAGTCCTCGTAGCTCTGGGCGATGCGCTGGCCGGCTTCGAACAACACTGCGGGCAGGCCACGCTCGACCAGGTGGGCAAGAGCGGCGAGGCCGACCGGGCCGGCACCGATGATCGCGACCGGAAGCAGGGCGGTGGGTTGGGTCATGGGTGCCTCCTTTTGTATTCGGCGAATACCGAACATTGTAGTCAGAAAAAATCAGCAGCAGGTGCGCGCGGCGAGCGCGTCGATCAGTTGGCGCAGTTGTGCGACGCGTGCTGGATTGACGCAGTAGCAGGTGCGCTGGTCTTCGGACTCGCCGAGCACCAGACCCGCTTCCTTGAGCACGCTCATGTGCTGGGAAATGGTGGACGGCGCCTGTGGCAGCAGTTCCGAAAGCTCACCGAAGTAGCACTCGCCAATGGCCGCCAGGTGCTGCAGGATGCGCACCCGAACCGGATGGCCGAGCGCTTTGCACAAGCGGGCGAGTTGGTCGGCATCCAGGGCGGGCAGGTCGGTTACGGCGGCGTTGGAGGGCATGGCAACATGGCCTGTGGTGTGAAAGCTGTTCGTAGTTTAACGAATAACGAAGAAAGATCAAGCACTGAATGGCCAGGTTCGCTTTTCGCTGCGTGTCAGCGCAGGGCTGCGTTCAGTTGGTCGACCAGTTCGGCCCAGTCCGCGTCCTCGCGCAACTCCTCGCGCAGGAAAGCGGCCTGCGCCGTAGTCCAGAACGGCGCATCGGCAAGTTCGACCTCGTCCGGCAGCGGCCGGTGGCTGTCGATGAAACGCCTTATGGCCTCGTTGTCGTTGGGCAGGCCAAGTTGTGCGAAGAGATCGTGGAATGCGTGAATGGGGCTTTCCATTGTTTCGTTCCTCCTTCCGTGCCGGGTGTCAGAACCAGGCTTCGACCTTCTCAATATTGATCGTCGCCCCCTCGTCGTGCGCCACCTCCTCGATCAGCCTGATCGTGTTGCGGCAGTGCGCACAGCCGGTACCGGGTACTTTGACATCGTTCATGATGCGTCTCCCTTGCAGCAGCATGTTGAAGATATAGCCCACCAGCCGCTCGGCGAAGTGGATGTGTGCACGGAGGTCTTCAGGCCGGCGGGCGCATGCGGGCGTCAGCCTGCGCCCGGCCGCTGGTCAGGAAGACCGGCGCGAAGCCACCGCCCGGGGGGCGGAAGTTGGTGGTCTGGCCGCTGTACAGCCGTGCCGCGGCAAGCTGGATGCGCCCGCCGTAGGCATAGGCGCGCACGTCCAGCTTGAGGTCGCTGTGCACGCCGTCCACATGCACCCGGCGCTCCGAGGGCAGGGCCAGCGCCTGGGCGACGTAGTCGCCGGCGAGGATCTCATCCCAAACCCGGCGGGTGAGCTTGTCGCCACGGTAGGCGGCGCGGCTGCCGAAACCGGCGGCGGGCTTGAAGAACAGGCCGCGGCGCGCGGCCCACAGCGCATCGGCGTGCGCGGCGTCGACCGCCACGGTGCGCGGCACGCCGGCCACCAGTGTGGCGATTGCATCGGCGGGGGTGCCGAGTGCGGCCAGGCGTTCGGCGTCGCCCAGCAGCACCAGATTGCGCTTGTCCGCATACAGCGCATGGGCGTGCGGCAGTGGGGTGAGCACCACGGCACCGGCCGCGAAGGCGGCGCGCAGCGCCGCGCTGGCGGGCTGTTCGAGGTAGAAGTCGGTGAGGCGGTTATAGACCAGGTCCACCGTGCGCCCGTCGTGGCGCAGGCTGTGGCCGTCCCAGGCGAGTTCGGCGGGGTCGGCGATCTGCGCGTCGATGCCGGCGGCGCGGAACAGGTGCTGGAAGAGCAGGAATTCCGGGTACAGGTACTGCGCCTGCGGCGCCTCGTCCACGATGAGGATGCGTCGCGGGCGACCGCTGCCGCGCTGCAGGCGCCATTCATCAAGGAACATCTGCAGCCAGCCGTCGTCCAGGGCTTCCAGGTTCGTGCTGGGGCGCATCAGCGCGGCGAACTCCGCGCAGCAGGCGCGCTGCGCGCGGGCGAGGGCGCCGTTGAGCAGTGCGCCGCCGGCGTTGGTGTTGATCTCGATGAGCTTGGGGCCGTCGGCGCACAGGTGGAAGTCAAAGCCCAGGAAGGCACCGTGCGGGCCGGGCGCATGGCGGGCCAGTGCCGGCGCACGGGCCAGTGCCTGTTCGCGATAGGCCGGCAGCGCCACCACGGCTTCCACCGCCTGCACGATGGCGGCCATGGCAGCCAGATCGGCCGGGGCGATGAACACCGCGGTGGCCGAGAACATGTTCGGCCGGCTCTGCGCGATGTCTGCCGCCAGCCCGTGCAGGCCGGGTTCGCGTTCAAGCTGCAGGCGCAGATGCTCCGCATCCAGGCTGCGGCAGGCGCACTGGCGGTTGAGGGCGGCGGCCACTGCGGCGGCGGCGCGGGCAGCGTCGGCCGGATCGGCGGTGAGCGTCATGGCGCGGATTCGAAGTGCAGGTAGGCGCGATTGACGTTGAGGCGGTGCAGTTCGCCGAAGTTCTCCAGGTGGGCGAAGGGCGGTGCATCGGCCAGTTCGGCCACTGCGGTGTCCACCCCGGCCATGTCCTCGGCCAGCGCCTTCACATGTTCGACCAGATAGGCCAGATAGGCGCGCGTTTGCGCCTCGGCGGTGGCCAGGTCGGTGATCGAACCGTGGCCGGGCACGATCACCGCCGGCTGCAGGCGTTTGAGGCCGTCGAAGGCGACGAGCCAGGTTTCCGGATTGCTGCGCGGGCGGATGCCGAGCAGGCGGTCGACATACACATGATCGCCGGAAAAGGCGATGCGCTCGTCCGGTAGCCAGACCACCACGTCGCCGGGGAAGTGGGCATCGGCAAAGTAATGCAGTTCGATGCGGCGCCCGCCCAGCAGCAGGGTTTCATGGTCGCCCGTGACGCGCCGGCTGGCGTAGGCCGGGGTGGTGCCGGTGAGGTGCTCCTTGAGCACCGGGCGCAGGGCTTCCAGTTGGTCGGCGGCGCCGGCTTGCTGGGTGGCCACGGTGCGTGCGAGGGCGATCACTTCCGCCCCCTTGTCGAGGAAATGGCCGTTGCCCAGCCAGCGGTGGTCCTGCGCGCCGGTGTTGATCACCCAGCGTACCGGCTTGCCGGTGAGCGCCACCGCGTGGCGTTCCAGCAGTTCGGCGCCGGCGCGCGAGGCGCCGCTGTCGATCAGAAGCGTGCCTTCTGCAGTCTCTATGACGCCGTAGTTGGCGTTGAGCGCGTGGTTGGCATAGGTGCGCGCACCGGTTGGGCCGATCAGCGCATGCACGCCATCGGCGACGCGATACGGCTCCAGCTTGAAGGTGTCGGCGCCGGTGGCGGCCAGGGACAGGGCGAGCAGCGGTGCGGCGAGCAGGGCGGACAGTCTCATGTTTACTCGATCAGTGTCTTATTGGATGCTTATTTTCATGTGAAACGAAAAGCACGGGAGGGCTCCGTGCTTTCGGTCGGGGCAGGTCGTAACGCGCCTCAGTCTCGCGCGGCCTCCTGCTCCGCCTCGAACAGCAGCGTGGCGAGCGAACTCAGTCCCTCCTGCTGTGCGGCCTCGGAAATTTCCTCGATGCTGGCCTGCCGGTCGATGGCCCGCGCGGTCTCGCTGTCGGCGGGCAACTGGGCGCGGAATTCGCGGAGGCGCTCTTCGAGTGCGCCGGCGACATGGGTGTCGGATTCCGGCTGCAGGCCGGCAGCCTGCTCCTCGAGCGCCTCGAACAGCGCGCCGGCCAGCGCGTGCAGGCCCTCGGTCGTGGCGCAGGTGGCGATCTCCTCGGCTCCGGCGCCGCGATCGATGGCCTGCGCGGTGCTGCTGCCGTCCGGCAGGTCGCCGCGGAATCCGGCCAGTATCTGCTTGATCATGTCCATGCGCGTCTCCTCGGGCGAAGCGTCGAAGCCAGTGTACCGGCCGCCGGCCGGCAGCCATAACCTGACTCTAGCTGACGCGGCGCGCAGCGAAAGGCCGCCGTTACCCGTTCTGCACGGCCCCGGCCGGCAGGGCGCGTTCGTACCACTGCCGGGTGCGCATCACCATCTTCACCAGCCACAGCATCACCGGCACCTCGATCAGCACGCCGACCACGGTGGCCAGCGCGGCGCCCGAGTCGAAGCCGTAGAGCACGATGGCCACCGCCACCGCGAGTTCGAAGAAGTTGGAGGCACCGATCATCGTGGACGGGCCGGCCACGTCGTGGCGTACGCGGAACTTGCGGTTCAGCCAGTAGCCCAGCGCGGCGATCAGCAGGGTCTGCAGCAGGATGGGCACGGCCAGCATGGCGATGATGGCGGGCTGGGCGACGATGGTCTGGCCCTGGAAGGAGAACAGCAGCACCAGGGTGGCGAGCAGGGCGATGATGGAGAACGGGCCGATGCGGGCCATGGCGGCGTCGAAGGCCGTCTGTCCGCCGCGCAGCAGGCGGGCACGGGCGAACTGGGCGATGGCCAGCGGGATGAGGATGTACATCACCACCGAGAGGAACAGGGTGTCCCACGGCACCGGGATGGACGACACGCCCAGCAGCAGGGCCACGATGGGGGCGAAGGCGACCACCATCACCGCGTCGTTGAGCGCCACCTGGGTCAGGGTGAAGTTGGCGTTGCCGCGGCACAGGCTGCTCCACACGAAGACCATCGCGGTGCACGGCGCGGCGCCCAGCAGGATCAGCCCGGCGATGTAGCTGTCGAGCTGGTCGGCGGGCAGCCAGGGGGCGAACACGTAGCGGATGAAGATCCAGCCCAGCAGGGCCATGGTGAAGGGCTTCACCGCCCAGTTCACGAACAGGGTGACGCCGATGCTGGCCTTCTGCTGGCGCACTTCGTGCAGCGCGCCGAAGTCGATCTTCATCAGCATCGGGATGATCATGATCCAGATCAGCAGGCCGACCGGGATGTTCACATGCGCCACTTCCAGCGCGCCGACGGCATGGGCCACTTCCGGCGCGGCCTGGCCGAAGGCGGTGCCGGCCACGATGCACAGGAACACCCAGACGGTGAGATAGCGTTCGAAGAAGCCCAGCGGGCTGCCGGCGGCGCGTTTGGCGGTGACTTCACATTGAGCGGACATGGTCGGTACGGGTGTTGATTCAATAATTGTTGAAGAATGATAGTGTTCGCCCGGAGACGCGTCAATGCCGCGTCGGGTGGCGGGAATCCGTCATCTGACGGTCACCGGAGCGTCATCTTTGCGGGTTACCTTGCGCCGGCTTCGACATCAACTTTCGACCAAAGGAGTAACGACAATGCGCATGCTCGCACTGGCCCTGGCCACTTCCACCCTGGTTCTCGGCGCCTGCGCCACGTCTTCCGCCGACAAGGCCGCGGTATCCTTCGACAAGAAGGGCTTTTATACCCATGTTCATGACGGCCGCCTGTGGGTGCTGAAGGAAGGCGACAAGGACATCGAGCTGGTGTCGAAGAACAGGGAACCGAAGGAAGTGGTGACCCGCATCGCCGCCGGCCCGAACAACATGACCGTGAAGTCGAACAAGGCCGAAGTCATCGACGCCTACCTCGCGGCGAAAGAAGGTCATGCAGGAGCGGCCTTGGCCGCGATGCGGCGGTGATTCGAATCGGAACGGCCGGATCGCGGGCAAGCCCGCTCCTACGGGCGGCGGGCGAGCGCCGCGAGGCGTGCCACGCCCACCGGCTCTTCGGCCTGCAGCGGCACCAGCGCAACTCGCGCCGCGTGCTGCTCGCGCACCGCAGCGATCTGCGCCCATTCGGCGGCGGCGCGGCGTGCCAGCAGCGGACTGGCCGGCCGCGCGGCGGCCAGGCTGTTGTTGATCACCCAGGCCCAGGGCTCGATGCCGGCGCGGCGCAGGTCGTGCTGCAGGCGGGCGGCTTCCAGCACCGGGGTGGTTTCGGCCAGGGTGACGATCAGCACCTTGGTGCGTGCAGGATCCTGCAACTGCATCATCGGCGTGGTGTAGTGGGTGACGCCGCTCTTGTCCATGTGGCGCGCCATCTCGCGGTGGTAAGCGCCGGTGGCGTCGAGCAGCAGCAGGGTGTGGCCGGTGGGGGCGGTGTCCATCACCACGAACTTGCGCCCGGCCTCGCGGATGATGCGCGAGAAGGCCTGGAACACCGCGATTTCCTCGGTGCAGGGCGAACGCAGATCTTCTTCCAGCAGCGCGCGGCCGTGTGCGTCGAGGTCCTTGCCCTTGGTGGCCAGCACCTCGGCGCGGTAGCGCGCGGTTTCCGCATGCGGGTCGATGCGGCTGACGGTGAGCGCGTCCAGGCTGCCTTCCAGGGTTTCGGTCAGATGGGCGGCAGGGTCGGAGGTGGTCAGGTGTACCGGCAGGCCGCGTTGCGCCAGTGCCACCGCCACGGCGGCGGCCAGCGTGGTCTTGCCCACCCAGCCCTTGCCCATCAGCATCACCAGGCCGTGGCCGGCGGCG
>JAUVWV010000264.1 GCA_030603925.1 Thauera sp.
CATCGTTCTCCGCCCCGTCAGCCGCCCCGGCCTCAGCCTCGCCGGCCACCTGCCCGGCCAGCAGGGCGCGATGGCGCTCCAGAAGATCGCGGCGGAAGGCTTCGCCGGCCGCATCGTCGATGCGGCGCGGGCGCGACAGATCCACCGCCACGTCGAGGATCACCCGCGAGGGCGCGGCGGAAAGGAAGAGGCTGCGGTCGGCCAGCGCGATCGCTTCGCGCAGGTCGTGGGTGACGAACAGCACCGTGGTCGGCCGGCGCTGCCACAGCGCCAGCAGCATCTCGCGCAGGCGTTCGGCCACCGGCTGGTCGAGCGAGACGAAGGGCTCGTCCAGCAGCAGCAGGCGCGGTTCGATGGCGAAGGCACGCGCCAGCGCCACGCGGCGCTGCATGCCGCCCGACAGGCGGCCGGGGAAGGCGTGCAGGCACTCGCCCAGGCCCATCTCGCGCAGCAGCTGTTCGGCCTGCCCGCTGGCCGCGGCCTGCTCGCCCAGCACCAGGCGCACGTTGTCCAGCACGCTGCGCCAGGGCAGCAGGCGCGGGGTCTGGAACATATAGCCGATGGGCACCGCCTGCGGGTGGGAGCCGTCGGCAAAGCTCACTGCGGCCTGCGCCGCACGGTCCAGCCCGGCCAGGATGTTGAGCAAGGAAGTCTTGCCGCAGCCGGACGGCCCGACGATGCAGCAGAACTGCCCGGGCGGCAGGGCGAAGCCCAGTTCCGCAATGGCCGCCGTGCCCGCACCGGGGTAGCGCTTCTCCGCCACCCGCACGCTGAGCCCGCTCAGTCCGCGGAGCCCGGCCGTCATGTGCGCCACCCGCCCAGCCGGCGCTCCAGCGGACCGAGCACCGCAAACTCGATCACCAGCATCACCGCGACGAAGGCCAGCGTGTAGGCCAGGATGGCGGCGATGTCGAAGAGCTGGAAGAACACCGAAAGCTGGAAGCCCACGCCATTGCTGCGCCCCAGCAGTTCGACCACCAGCACGATCTTCCAGATCAGCGCAATGCCGTTGCGCGCCGCGGCCATGATGTAGGGGTAGAGCTGGGGCAGGAAGAAATGCCGCAGGCGGCGCAGCGGCGGCACATGGAAGACCTGCGCCACCTGCAGCAGCTCATGCTGCACCGCGCGCGTGCCTTCGCGCACCACCACCACCACGTTGGGAATCTTGTTCACCGCCACCGCCAGCACCGCGGCCGCCTCGGTGAGCCCGAACCACACGTAGCACAGGATGATCACCACCAGCGCCGGCAGGTTGAGGAACAGGATCAGCCAGCCGTCCAGCAGCAGGTTGGCGCGGCTGTGCATGCCCATCACCACGCCCAGCGCCACGCCCGCCGCCATCGCCAGCACAAAGGCCACCGCCACGCGCGCCAGCGTCACCCCCAGGTCGGCCAGCAGCGAACCTTCGCCCAGATGGTGCGCCAGGCTGGCCGCCACCGCCCAGGGCGTGGGCAGCACCCGGCTCTGCGCCAGCTCCGCGGCCAGCGCCCACAGCAAGAGCAAGGCACAGAAGGAGGCCGCGCGCAGCCAGGCGGTGCCGGCCGCCTGCGCACCGCCCAGCGCCTGGGCCGGCATCATCGGCCGCCCTGCCATACGGTGCCGGGCGCCAGTTCGGTAGCGCGCCCCACCAGCGCCGCACCGCCCACTTCGACCAGCACCCGGTAGGCGGCGGCGATCGCCGCCTGGTGTTCGGACGCCGTGCCGGCCGGGATGCCGCGCCGGTAGCCCTCGCGCAGCGCCACCAGGGTGGCCTCGTCGCGCGCCCCGGTAAGCGGCTGCAGGCGTGCCCATTCGGCGTCCGAGTCGCGCATGATGGCCTGCGCATCGCGCGAAGCGGCGAGGAAGCCGCGCAAGGCCGCCGCCTGCGCGCTGGCAAAGCGTTCGGAGAACACATAGCCGATCAGCGGCAGGCGGCCCGGTACACCCAGCGCCGGCAGCAGTTCGCGCACCTCCACCAGCGGCACCATGCCCAGCGCCTCGAGACGCGCGGCGAAGTGCCAGAAGTTGAGCACCGCATCCAGCTCGCCCTGCACGAACTTCTCGTTGAGCAGCGGCGGTGCGGCAAAGGCCGGGCGCACCAGATCCTTGAAGTCGCGCCCGCTCTCGCGCAGCGCATAGGCGCGCAGCAGCAGCCAGCTCTGGTCCAGCGCACTGCCGGCCACCCCCACCCGTTTGCCGGCCAGATCGGCCACGCTGCGCAGCCCGGCATCCGGGCGCACCATCAGGGCGCCGGCGGCCTCCGAATAGGCCACGAAACTGAAATCCGCCCCGCTGTCGCGCTGGCGCGAAACCCACAGCCAGTCGGTAACGATCACATCCACCGCCCCGCCCTGCAGGGCACTTGCGGTGGCGTCCTTGTTGGCCAGCTCCACCACCTGCAGCGCCACGCCGTGGCGCGCATCCAGCTTGTGCTGGCGGATCACGTCCAGCTCCCAGCTCACCGTGCCGAACTTCAGCACCCCGATGCGCAGCGGCGCCGGCTCGGCCGCAAGCGCGCCACCCGGCAGGCCGGGCAGCGCCGCCAGCGCCAGCACCACGCCCAGGCAGGCGTGGCGCAGCGCGCCGGCACAGCGGCGCAGCAAGGCAGCAGGATCGAAGGGCTGTTTCATGATGGCGGATTCCGGCGGCGTGACGGGCGGGCGATGGATGCGGGTGGCAGCACGATGGCGTCGTCCCTTGCCTGCAGTGTCCGCATGCACGGCGCGCCGCGCCTCGCCAAAAGCGTCGCCAGCCGCTCATGATTTTCGCTATTTGTCCGCCACCGGCACCTGCCCGGGCAGCGCCCGCGATGCCGCGTTCATGGTTTTCACTAGGACCGCCCAGCGGAGAGCGGGACGCCGCATGCGCCGGCCCCCGGCAGGATGTGGCCTATCATCCATTACGGCCGCACAGGACCTCGCCATCATGAACCGCACCGCCCGTCCCTTCTGCCGCACCCCGCTCGCCCTGGCCCTGCTGGCCGCCCTGCCGCCGGCCCTCGCGCCGCTCGCCGCACAGGCGCAGACAGGCGAATCCACCCTCAACCCGGTGGTGGTCACCGGCAGCCGCGCGGAAGCCGAAAGCTTCGACCTGCCCTACTCGGTGGACGTCATCGAGCTGTCCGCGCAGCGCGCCGGCAACCTGGGCGTGAATGTCTCCGAAGCGCTCGCCGGGGTGCCCGGGCTGGTGGTGCAGAACCGCCAGAACTACGCCCAGGACCTGCAGATCTCGGTGCGCGGCTTCGGCGCGCGCGCCGCCTTCGGAGTGCGCGGCGTGAAGCTGATCGCCGACGGCATCCCGGCCAGCAACCCGGACGGCCAGGGCCAGGCGGCCACCTTCAACCTGGATACCGCCGAGCGCATCGAGGTGCTGCGCGGCCCCTTCGCCACCACCTACGGCAACCACGCCGGTGGCGTGATCCAGCTCTTCTCGCGCGATGGCCAGGGCGCGCCCAGCCTGGGCGGCCACTACACCGCCGGGTCCTGGGGCACGCGCAAATACGGCCTGGGCGCGGAGGGCGAGGCACGCGGCATCGGCTACGTGCTGGACGCCTCGCGCTTTCACACCGACGGCTACCGCGACCACAGCGCCACCACCCGCGACCAGGCCTTCGCCAAGCTCACCCTGCGCCCCAACGAGGACGGCAAGCTCAGTCTGGTGGCCAATGCGCTGCGCCAGGACGGCACCGAAGACCCGCAGGGCCTGAGCTGGGACACCTGGCGGCGAAATCCGCGCGCAGTGGAAGACCCGGCGCGTCTCTTCAACACCCGCAAGGACATCGACCACAAACAGGCCGGTGCCACCTGGGACCAGCGCATCGGCGCCGGTCGCCTGCAGCTCACCGCCTATGGCGGCCAGCGCAGCGTGGTGCAGTTCCAGTCCATCCCCACCGGGGTGCAGGGCAACCCGCGCCATTCCGGCGGGGTGATCGACTTCGACCGCGACTTCCACGGCCTCAACGCACGCTGGATCCACACCCTGGACCTGGGCAGCGGCGTCCTAACCCTGACCGGCGGCGCCGACTATGACCGCGCACGCGACAACCGCCGCGGCTACGAGAACTTCGTCGGCACCACGCTGGGGGTGAAGGGCGCACTGCGGCGCAAGGAAGTAGACACCGTCACCAGCCTGGACCCCTACCTGCAGGCCAGCTGGGAAACCGAAAAGTGGGTGCTGCAGGCCGGCCTGCGCCACAGCCGGGTGAAGTTCGACGTCGATGACCGCTACATCACCGCCACCAACCCGGACGACAGCGGCAGCGTACGCTTCCGCCGCAGCACCCCGGCACTGGGCATCGTGTGGCGCCCCGACCCGGCGGTGAACCTGTACGCCAGCGTGGCGCGCGGCTTCGAGACCCCCACGCTCAATGAACTGTCCTACTCCGGCACCACCGGCACCGACGGCTTCAACTTCGACCTGCAGCCTTCGCGCAGCAAGCAACTGGAAATCGGCGCCAAGGCCTTCATCGGCGCCTCCACCCGCCTCACCGCCGCGCTGTTCCGCATCACCACCGAAGACGAACTGGTGGTGCTGGCCGCCGTGGGCGGGCGCACCGTGTTCCAGAACGCCGCGCGCACCCTGCGCCAGGGCGTGGAGCTCGCGCTGGATACCGAATTCACCCCGCAGTGGCGCGGCCGCTTCGCCCTCACCCGCCTGCGCGCCACCTACGACCAGGCCTTCGAC
>JAUVWV010000116.1 GCA_030603925.1 Thauera sp.
GTTGCCGCTGCGCCGCAGCAGCGCCTTGATGCGCGCTTCCAGCTCGGCCAGGTCGAAGGGCTTGGGCAGGTAGTCGTCCGCGCCCAGGTTGAGGCCCTGCACTTTCTCCTCGGTGCTGCCGCGCGCGGTGAGCACCAGCACCGGGGTGTGGCTGCCGCGTTCGCGCGCGCGCAGCCGGCGCAGCACCTCCAGGCCGTCCAGGCCGGGCAGCGAGAGATCGAGGATCACCAGGTCGTAGTGCTGGGTGAGCAGCGCATGGTCGGCGTGGTCGCCGCGCGTCATCAGGTCCAGCGCGTAGCCGGCCTGGCGCAGTGCGCGCGCCACCCATTCGGCCAGCTCCGCATGGTCTTCGACGAGCAGCAGGCGCATGGGGTCTCCGGCGGTGAAAGTGAATCGAAAGGGATGGCTGGGATTATTCTTGCACAATCGCCGGCTGACCGGCCGACGTACGAGACTGAGGGAAATCATGCCGCTGCACGGCCCGTGCCGCATCCTGTTCGCCGTCCTGGCCCTCGCGGCCGGGGCGGCGCTCGCGCAGCCCTCCGCCGATCGTCTGGCGGCGGCGCAGCGCGAGGGTGTGGTGGTGGTGTATGCCGCCACCGACGAGGAGATCGTGCAGCCGGTGATCGACGACTTCGAGGCCCTGCATCCCGGGGTGAAGGTCGAGTACCACGACATGGGCAGCGCCGAGGTGTACAGCCGGGTGGTGGCCGAGGCGGTGCGCGGACAGGGGCCGGACGTGGTGTGGAGTTCGGCGATGGACCTGCAGGTGAAGCTGGTCAACGACGGCTACGCCCAGCCGCACCGTTCCGCCGAAACCGCCGCCCTGCCGGCCTGGGCGAAGTGGCAGGACGAGGCCTTCGGCACCACCTACGAGCCGGTGGTGATCGTCTATGCGGCGCAGTACTTCGCGCCCGACGAGGTGCCCTACACGCATGCGGCGCTGCTGCGCCTGCTGGCGGCACAACCGGTGCGCTTCCACGGCCGCGTGGCGACCTACGATCCCGCGCGTTCCGGCCTTGGGCTGCTGCTGCACAGTCAGGATGCGCACGCCAACCCCACCGCCTTCTGGCGCCTGGCGCGCAGCCTGGGCGCGCTGGGCGCGCACCGCCATGCCACCACCGCGGCGATGCTCGATGCGGTAGCCGAGGGCGAGTTGCTGATCGGTTACAACCTGCTCGGCTCCTATGCCCAGGCGCGTGCGCGGCACGACCCGCGGCTGGGCATCGTGTGGCCGCGCGACTACACCCTGGTGTTGAGCCGGGTGGCGCTGATCACCCGCAACGCCCGCCATCCGGAGGCGGCGCGCCTGTGGCTGGACTACCTGCTGTCGGCGCGCGGGCAGCGTGTGCTGGCCGAGAGCGCCGGGCTGTACTCGGTGCGCGAGGACGTCTCCGACCACACCGCCTCGCGCCTGCGCCAGCAACTTGGCAATGCCTTCCGCCCGATTCCCATCGGCACTGGCCTGCTGGCCTACCTGGACCAGGTCAAGCGGCGCGACTTCCTGCGCCAGTGGGTGGCGGCGCTGGAACCCTGACGAGCACGCAGGCAGCCGCGCTGCACGCTTTCCCCGATCCCACGTTCCACCGAGTCTCCGATGCCCTTCCGGCCCACTGCCGCCGGCACCCGCCAGGTGCTGCTGACCCTCTCCATTGCCGCGCTGGCCGGTGTGCTCGCGCAGGCGCTGCATCTGCCCCTGCCGTGGATGATCGGCCCGCTGTTCGCCGTGGCCGGGCTGTGCCTGGCCGGGGTGAGGCTGCAGCCACTGAGCGGGGGGCGCAAGGCCGGGCAATGGGCCATCGGCACCGCACTGGGGCTGTACTTTTCGCCCGCGGTGGTGGCCGAGCTGCTCGCCCACGCCTGGCTGGTGGCGGGTATCGCGCTGGCTGCGCTGGCGGTGGGGCTGGTGTGTGCGCTGCTCACCCGCCGCCTGGGCGGGGTGGATGCCCCCACCGCCTTCTTCGCCTCGCTGCCCGGCGGCGCCTCGGAGATGGCGACCCTGGCCGAACGCTGGGGCGGCGCGGTGGACCGCATTGCCGCGGCGCATGCGCTGCGCGTGCTGCTGGTGGTGTCGCTGGTGCCGTTTGCGCTGACCCTGGGGGGCGCGCGCGGCACGGATGTGTTCGTGCCGCTGGCGCAGGAGGTGGTGTGGGCGCGCTTCCCGCTCCTGCTGGCCGCCAGCCTGGCCGGGGTGGCGGTGTTCCGCGTGCTGCGCATCGCCAACGGCTGGGTGCTGGGGCCCTTGCTCGGCGTGGGGGTGATGACCGCCTTCGACCAGCCGCTGTCGGCGCTGCCGCCCTGGGTGGTGAACGGCGGCCAGTTGCTGATCGGCTGCTCGCTCGGCTGCCGCTTCTCGCCGGCCTTCTTCCGCGCCGCACCGCGCTTCATCGCGGTGGCTGCGCTGTCGGCCCTGCTCGCGGTGCTGCTGGGCGCCGCGCTGGCCTGGGGCTTCGGTGCGCTGTCCGGCGTGCCGGTCGCCAGCCTGGTGCTCGCTGCCGCGCCCGGCGGCGTGGCGGAGATGTGCATCACCGCCAAGGTACTGCAGCTGGGCGTGCCGCTGGTCACCGCCTGCCATGTGCTGCGCGTGGCGGTGCTCACCCTGGGCGCGCCCGCGGCCTTTGCGCTGTTCTGCCGCGTCGACCGGGGCGCGCTCGACCCGCGCTAGCGGCGGCGAGGGCTGCGTGCCGTGCCCGCGCAGCTCAGCCCGGCTGACCCGGCCCGATCACGCGCGGCCGGCCGCCCTGGTCGAGGGCGACGCAGACGAAGCTGGCATCGGTGACCCGCACCTGCTCCTCGCCGTCGCGCGAGCGCCGCCAGGCGTCCACCTGGATGGTCATCGAGGTGCGCCCGATGCGCACGATCTCGGCATACAGGCTGACCTCGTCGCCCACATACACCGGCTGCAGGAAGGTGATGCGGTCCACCGACACGGTGGCGCAGCGGCCGCGCGCGCGGCGTGCGGCGACGTTGCCGGCGGCAAGGTCCATCTGCGCCATCAGCCAGCCGCCGAAGATGTCGCCGGCCGGGTTGGCGTCGGCCGGCATGGCGATGGTGCGGATGGCGGGTTCGCCATGCGGGTGGGCGGGGCTGTCGTCGGGGGTGGGCTCGTTCATGGCGGACTCCTGCGCAGTGGATGGATCATGCTTCCACTGTAGCGCGCGCCACCCTTCGGCAGGCTTTCAGGCCGTTGTGCCGACGCGTTTCAAATGGGCGGCCAGTGCGGCGTCCATGGTGGCCAGGTGCAGGTCGAACCAGCCCGGCAGGCTTTCGCGCGCGTAGGCGCGGGCCAGTTGCAGGCGGCCGGCCTGCACGCCGCGGTTGAAGGCCGTCAGTTCGCCCAGCACGCGCTGGTGCTCGTTGCTGTGCTCGCCGATGGCCGGAAAGCGGCTGGCGCGCATCTGCGCATCCTCGGCAGCGAAGTGGGCGCGGGTGTGTGCCAGCAGTTCGGCGTAGAGGGCGGGAAAGCGGGCGTCGTCGGCGGCCGCGAGTTCGGCGGCGAGGATGGCGAACTCGCGGTGAGTGGCGTCCATCTGCGCCACGCCGAGCGCGTGGCGGGCCGTGTCGAAGGCGATCATGCTCAGGCCGCCGAGGCTTCGGCCAGCCCGGCCAGTTCGCGCACGTCGGCTTCCACCACGGTCAGGCCGAGGCGGGCGCAGAAGCGGCGTTCCTTGTCGTTGGGTTCGGGAATCAGCACCCAGCCGGCGGGCTGCGCGGCACCGTAGATGAAGTCCGACAGCAGCATGCGGATGGTGTCGCGGTTCAGTCGCGTGCCGGCCACCAGGTAGCGCAGACCCTTGCGCCGTTCCTTGAGGTAGTTGGGGATGGCGAAGCCGCCCATCAGCTCGGTGATGTAGTCCACATAGTCGGCGTCCGAGGCGATCCACTGCGGTTCCGGCCAGGGCGTGCCACAGGGCTTGAACAGGATGGGCGCAGCCGGGTCGATGTCGCCTTCCTCCACCGCCGGGCCGTAGGCGGTGCCGTCGTGGCGGTAGAGCTTGTAGCGCAGTCCGCTGGCTATGCGCGCGGTGCCCACGATCAGGGTGTGCGGTCGGTCGGCGTAGCGCTTCTGCAGGCCGCTGTCGCGGTTGAGGTCGATCACATAGGGCAGGTTCAACCCGGCCAGCCAGCGGTGCACAGCGGCTTCCGACCAGGCCGTGTCGCCATAGACCTGCTCCAGCACGCGGTTCACCGCGCTGCGCCCGCGCTTGAGTTCGATGTTCATCGCCGCGCGCGGGAACTCGTACATCAGACGCGGGGCCATGGGCTGGCCGTTGTTGAGCGCGAGGATCAGCTCGTCGCTGCTCGCGGGCATCTTCTTCCCGGTGTCGCGGTGGATGACGTCGGCCAGCACGTCGGCGCCGAGGAAAGGCACCACGTTGCCGGCAGCGAGGCCGGCGCGGATCTCTGCGAGGATGGCATCCATGGGGATTCCTGTCGGTATGTGCATGAGGTGCGGGAGGTGCTGCAAGAAGGGTGCCATTACCCCGGCGGGCACACGTTTCACGCCCGGCCGGCGTCGGCGCGCTGCAATAGTCCTGCTTTTCTTGTGGGTTTTGCGACAAAACCCACATTGGGGCTAAATATCACCCTTGTCATGTCGATAAGGCAGAAGGGATATTCGGCGGGTGCCGGACGGGCCGGAGTGTGCGACGGGACGCACTGGAGGGAGTCGGGGTGAAGAACAAGAACATCGTATTGACCGGGCGCGAGGTGACGCTCGATGCGAACGAGCAGATCGTCAGCAAGACCGATCTGAGTGGCCGCATCACCTACGCCAACCGTGCATTCATGCACCTCTGCGACTTCGCCGAGCCGGACCTGCTCGGCGTGCAGCACAACATCGTGCGCCATCCCGAGATGCCGCGCGGGGTGTATCAGATGATGTGGGAAACCCTGCAGGCCGGACAGGAGTTCTTCGGTTTCGTGAAGAACCTGACGGCCAACGGCGACCACTACTGGGTGTTTGCCAACGTCACGCCGGACCGCGAACCGGGTGGCGAGGTGGTGGGCTACTTCTCGGTGCGGCGCAAGCCCTCGGCGCGCGGTGTGCAGACCGCCGCGGCGCTGTACGCGGAGATGCTTGCGGCCGAGCGCCAGGCCGGCCCGGCGCGCGCCATGGAAGCCTCGCGCGCACTGCTCGCCGCGCGGCTCGGCGGGCAATCCTACGAACGTTTCGTGCTCGCCCTGCAACTGGGCAAGGCCTGATCACAGTCATCCAGGGAGTGTGCGCCATGCCGCACGGAATCGATCTCGGACATCATCACCACCAGAGCCACCACGCGCTCTTCCTTGGCCGCCGTTTCACGGTGATGTGCGGCGTTTTCTGCACCATCACCATTGCGCTCGCGGTGGTCGAAGCGGTGCGCAACGGGCCGAACTACGCCCATGTGCTGTTTCCGCTGCTGTCGCTGGCCTTCGCGGTCTTCGCGGCGCTCCAGTTCCGCCGTCCATTGCGTACCCTCAGCTATATCCGCGCCGTGCTGCATGAGGCACGCAAGGGTCGCCTGCACAAGCGCATCACCCGCACCGCCAAGCTCGGCGAGGTGGGCCAGGTGGCCTGGGAGCTCAATGAAATGCTCGATCTGGTGGAGACCTACTTCAAAGAGGTCACCACCTGCTTCGCGCGCGCCTCCAGCGGCGAGTATCACCGGCGTGCGCTCGATGGCGCGATGCCCGGCCAGTTCGCCGAATCCCTGCACCGCATCAACGATGCGCTGCAGGCGATGGAGGACAACGCCCACTACATCGCGCGCAACCGCCTCGGCTCGGGCATGCACGGGCTCAACATGAGCAAGCTGCTGGGCAATCTGCACGGCAATCAGGCGGACCTGAGCGCGGTAAGCCGCGAGATGGACGAGGTCACCCAGATCGCCGACCAGAACCTGGCCGCGGCACGGCAGAGCCGGCAGACCACCGAGGCGATCGGCAGCGCACTGGAAGGCATCGGCAGCCGCATGACGGAGATGCGCCGCGCCGCGGAGGAGCTGGGCGAGGCCAGCCGGCAGATCGACCGTACCATCCTGATCATTGCCGAGATTTCCGACCAGACCAACCTGCTCGCACTCAACGCGGCGATCGAAGCGGCGCGTGCCGGCGAACAGGGGCGCGGCTTCGCCGTGGTGGCCGACGAGGTGCGCAAGCTCGCCGAACGCACCAAGACCGCGGCCTCCGAAGTGGGCGCCATCATCACCGGGCTGCGCGGCCGGGTGGACGGCATGATCGACCAGACCGGCCATGCCAGCGAGGTGTCGAACGCGGCGGCCGGCCAGGTCACCGAGTTCCGCGCCGGCTTCGAGCGCCTGGCCGAATCGTCCGAACGCACGCTGGAACTGCTCGACCGCGCGAAGGACCTGTCGAACGCCTCGCTCGCCAAGCTCGACCACGTGCTCTACATGCAGAGCGCCTACATGGCGATCGAGCGCAACGGCGAAGGCGAGGAGGCACAGGCCGCCATCCAGGCGGCACACGAGGCCGAGCTGGGACGTTGGTACCTGGAAGGCAGCGGGCGGGCGCGCTTTGCCGGCACCGCCGCGTATGCCCGCATGGCCAAGCCCAACGAACGCGTGCATGCGCGGGTGCACGAGGTGATCGAACTGCTGGCGCAGGACTGGGAGAATGACCCCAAGGTGTGCGAACGCATGATAGGCGCGATGCGCGAGGCCGAAGCGGCCAGCGGCGAGGTGCTGTCCGCGATCGATGCGATGGTGGCCGAACGCCACGGCTGAGCAAGCCGGCGGACGCCGCTGGAGCGCCCTGGACCTGCCGCGCCGTATGCTCCGCGGCGCAGCACCCCGGTGTTGCGTTTCTGCGCAGTCCCGTGACAGGCCTGCGGCGCTGGCCGGCTTGCGCGGCGCAGCACCTGCGGCCGTGCTTGCCGTGTATGTCCTGCGGATATGACGTGATGCGCAGATGATGCATTGCAAAATGCATGGACGGCAAGCCTGCATGGTATGGCAATTGCGTTCGTGCCGCGGGTGACACCCGCAGGGCAGCGAACGCCGCGGCGGGTTTCTTCACCGCCCGCCGGAGCGTGCCCGACCATGAACGATCCACAACAGGTGTTGCGCAAGCTGCTGCAGATCGAAGAGCCGTGGACGGTGACCGAGTCCCAGCTCGATGCGGGGCGTCGCCGCCACGACATATGGATTTCTCTCGAAGTGCCGCGTGGCTGGTTCGGTCTCGGGCGCGCCAAGGCGCCGCCCAGCGCGGCACCGGTTTCCTGGCGCCACGTTAACTTCGGCGACTGGGAGGTGCACGTGCATGTGGCCGCGCCGCCCAGCGCAGACCTCAGCCACCAGCCCTGGGCGGGCGATGCCGATCTGCCGTTCTCTCGCGCGCTCACCCGCCAGGTGTTCGCCCATCTGCGCGAAGGCTGCAGCCTGCAGAGCATCTGCACCTTGCTGCGCCTGCCGATCGCCGAGTTGTGGCGCTTCCGCTATGCGCTCGACAGCGGGCGGTGGTCGGCCGCCGGGATGCCGCCGCCGGGTGAAGCGCCGGCCGCGGGAGCGCCGTCGGCGGGCGATGCGCCGGCGCGCGAGCACGGCGATCCGGACGTGCCCGATCCGACCGACCCGATCTGGATCGCGCTGCTCGACGGCTCGCTGCCGATCGAGATCCGCGCGCTCGGCCTGCGCCTGCTGCTGACCCGCCTGCGTGCGCAGTTCGAGGTGATCGCGGACGCCGAGGTGCGTACCCTGAAGCTGCAGGAGTGCCGCCGCTACTTCCTCAAGAACAAGCATCTGCTCGCCCACGAGCTCGCCCAGTTGCGCGGCGAGGGGCGGGTGGTGCAGTGAGCGCGCGGCGGGTGCGCGCGCATGCCGGAGCAAGGCCATGACGACAGCGGCGATCTCCCCTTCCGCCGGCCGCCTGATGAGCGTGGCCGAGACCGCACGGCGCATCGCCGAGGGCGCCTGGTTGTGGATCGCCGGTGACGAGGCGCTGCTGCGCCGGCTGCCGCGCGGTCACTGGATCGGCGGCACGATTCCCTACTTCATGGGGCAGGACGGCGGCCAGACCTGCCACGCGCAACTCTTCGTCACTGAGGTGACGGCATACGGCGCACCGCCGCAGATCCGCTATTACGACGTCACCTCGCTCGCCCGCCTGTGCGCCGAAGCGCCCGAGCACGGCTACTCCTTCCTGATCATTCCGGCGTTCTCGGCGGCGCATTCCTACTACGCCCGCAATGCCCCCGGCTTCGAAGACATGTTCGTCAAGCCGGTGGTCGGCTGGGTGGCCGGCGTTCATCTCGACCAACTCGCGCAGGCGGTGCCGGCGGTGGTCAACGGCGAGAGCGGGGAATTCGATACCGAACGCGCGCTGGTCATGCACGTCGCGCTGCCGGCCGGGTGCCATGCGCGCGTGGAGATCGTGAACCTGCTCGAACAGGGCGACGGCGACCGCATCCGCTTCCCCGAAACCGGCTTCTCGGCCGCCACCTGCCTGGTCAACGGCCAGCCGGTGCAGTTCGCCGACTACCTGGCGGGGCACGCCATCGACCTCAGCCTGCCGCTGGTGGCCGACTACTGCGGGGCGATGGTGAACGTGTCCTTCAAGGGCGTGGAACGGACGAGCGGCCGGGTCGACTTCTACGCCCCGGTGTTCAGCGACGTGGAGTACCGCCTGGCACGCCGCGGCGCACCCGCCCCGGAACCCGCCGAGGCGGGCGACGCGGCGTTCTCGTGCAACTGCATCCTCAACTACCTGTACGACGGCCTGGAGGGGCAGCGCACCGGTGCATTCACCGGGCCGATGACCTTTGGCGAGATCGCCTACCTCCTGCTCAACCAGACCCTGGTCTATCTGGCCATCGAGCGGACCTGAACGGGCCTGTAGGAGCGGCCTTGGCCGCGATGCGGCGCGGGGGAGAACGAAGGCCGCATCGCGGGCAAGCCCGCTCCTGCGGGTGGACCATCGAGCGGGCGTCGGGGCGGCGTCAGTCGACCCGACGCACGGCGGCCACGCCGCCGATCACCAGGTATTCGTCCTCGCCCTGCAGGCGGCCGGGCAGCAGGCGGGCGAAGGCCAGCACCTTCGGCAGCGGCACTGCGCATTCGATCACCCGGTCGCCGAACTCGCCCGCGCGTTCGCGGCTGGCAGAGAACGAACTCAGGTTGTTGAGTTGCACCACGCTGCGTCCGTCGGGCAGGGTGGCGAGCGGCGCGAGGGCGTCGCGCCCGCAGATGCCGCGGTAGAGGGTGAGATGCCGCGCGCCCGCATGGCGCTGCGCCAGTTCGTGCTGCGCGTAGGCGTAGAGCAGGTCCACCTGCGCTTCCAGCGCGCCGGTGGCGTAGAGGCCCTGCGCGCGTTCGCGCTCGAAGGCGGCGCGCTGCGGACAGTCGCTGCCACCCAGCGCGGTACGGTGAAAACCGCTGAGCAGGCCGAAGCGCGATTCCACCCAGCCCTTGAGTACCGCGCCTTCGCGTCCTTCCGAGTCGAACAGCCAGCCGCGCAGCAGGCGCAGGTAGTCGAGGCGGCTGCGGTCGATGCGCGCGTGTGCGGTGAGCCCCTGCGCCGGGGCGTCGTCGAGCAGGAAGTGCGCGGTCATGTACTGCATGAACAGTTGCGCGCGCTGTGTCGCATCGTCGACAAACGACAAACGTTCGAACAGCGGCTGGTGCAGAGGCAGGATGCCGTCCACTTCGAGCGCCACCGGAGCGAGCTGGAAAGCCAGGCTGGCGAGCGCTTCTGCCGGGAGATTGCAGCGATTGACCGGCAGACGGGCTGCGGGCGGCGGGCTCAGGCGGACAAGTGCCGCGGGAATGTCCGTGGCCTTACAAATTGTAGGGGCTTTGTCGCACGACACGTCCGCGCCGGGGATCTTGTCCTTGCTGCAAAATCGAGTCATTTCAATGTGTTGCGTCTTGTTTTCGGGATTGGCACAGCCCTTGCTGAAGTAGGTCGTGGTCCAGTGCTACACGATCGATTACCGAATCCCGTTTCGACAAGGAGTAACGCATCATGGCAAAACTTCGTCAAGCCGCCATCTACGGCAAGGGTGGCATCGGCAAGTCCACCACCACCCAGAA
>JAUVWV010000093.1 GCA_030603925.1 Thauera sp.
CCAGGCCGGCGAGCAGTTCGCCGATCACCTCCGGGTCGGCAATGTCGCGGTCGGCGGCAAAGTTGGCCTGCATCACGGCGCGCGAGAACGGCGCCACCCAGCCGCCCGCCACGCCCAGCAGGGCCACCCTCGCAGCCAGCAGACCGTTGCGCGGAAACTGGCTGGGCATGCGGAAGGGCAGGCCGTACTTGTCCGCCAGACGGGCCAGATCGCGCCACATGTAGCGCCCCTTGGGCGGGTAGATGTTGAACGGCGAATCGTTCCAGCCCAGCGACAGGAACACCGGGCCGAGCAGAAAGGGCTTCCAGGCCACCGCCACCCCGGCGGCCTGCGCCGCGGCGTCGATGCGCATCACCGAGAGATAGGAATAGGTGCTGGCGAACTCGTACCAGAATTCGAGCTGGGGGTGCCCTGCGCCGCGCTCCTGCACTGTCATTGCTGCTCTCCTCCCGGGCGCTTGACCCGGCATTGAAACTGGCGCCACCGTCCGCCCGGCGCCGCGCGTGCGGCATGCGACCGCCGGCTCACTCGTGCGGCGCGCGCCCCGCTGCGCCGCACGCACCGTCGAGATCGACCGCGTGGCCGCTGACGAGGATGCCGCCGGCGGGCGGAATGCGCACGTCGAGGCGGCTTGGCCGCCCCATCTCCGCGCCCTGCAGGATCGTGATCCTCATTGGCGCGTCGATCAAGCCGGCATCGCGCAGATAGCCGCCGAGGGCGGCCGCGGCGGCCCCGGTTGCCGGATCCTCGACCACCCCGCCGACGGGAAAGGGATTGCGCGCGTGGAAGAGGTCGGCGCGTTCGCGCCACACCAGCTGGATCGTCGTCAGCCCGGCCTCGAGCATCAGCTGCTTGAGCGCGTCGAAGTCGTAGGCGAGCCGCGCCAGCCGCTCGGCGGACGCCGCGGCGAGCACCAGATGCCACGCGCCGGCATAGGCCAGCGCCGGCGGCAGCGCGGGATCGAGGTCGCTCGCACGCCACGCCAGCGCCTGCAGCACGCCGGCGACGAGCTCGGCGGACGGCCGGACGTGCCTGGGACTCACCGAGGTCAGTGCGGCCTCGGACTGCCCGCCGGTCTTGCGCACGCTCACCATGACCTCGCCCGACGCGGTCTCGAAGCAGTACTCGCCCTCACCGTCGAGTTCGCCGAGCTTCACGCCGGCGGCGATCGTCGCGTGGCCGCAGAACGGCACTTCGGCTTCGGGGCTGTAGTAGCGCACGCTGCGCCGCGCGCCCGCCGCAGGCGCCAGGAATGCGGTCTCCGAATAGCCCACCGCGCGGGCGATGCGCAACATCTCGGGCGCTGCGGGAAGGCGGTCGCCAATCCACACCCCGGCCGGGTTGCCGCCGTCCGGCGTGGTGGTGAAGGCGCTCAGGCGATACAGGGCGCCGCCCGTCTCCTGCTCCGCCGGGCGACTGCGTTTCCAGTCGTCGGTAAGCATGCCGCAGTAACCCCAGTCCTCTTCGGCAATCTCCTGGATCACCACGTGGATGTGCTCGGGCTTCTTGCCGAGCACGGCGACCAGCGAAGCGGTCACGTCCTGCACGATGCGGGCCTTCTGCGCGCGCGTCGCGCCCCTGGTGATCTGCACGTTCACATACGGCATCTGCACTTCTCCACGCCAGCGGGTTGCGTCGGGCGCGCGGGGCGCCGGATGAAACTGCGGTAGGCACGTTACGGTACGGCGTCGCGCGTCGCCGCGCCACCTCATTCGCTATAGCGGACGGGCGCGGCGTTCGCCGGGCGAAACCGGCAGACGCGACAGGCGCTCGGCCAGTTCCCGTGTGACCGCGCTGCCGCTGCGCGGATCCAGCCAGGCTGCGAGACGTGCCGGCCAGCGCTTGCGGGGTGCCGGCGGCGCCGCGCGCAGGATCAGCTCGGCACCGTGACAACTGCTCATCACCACGGCGGTGGGCAGTTCGAGCACGAAGGACTGCCCCGCCTGCAGGACGACGTCGCGGTCGTCGCCGTACTGCGTGATCCACACGCTGCCGCGGCGGCAGATCAGCTCGGTGCCGGCCGCGTCGGTGAGCATCTGCGTGGCACGGGGGGCGAGTTGGCGGATGGTGATGCCGAATTGCGTGTCCATGATCAGACCTCCTTCAGGAGCGTCGCGAGGGCCTGGGAATGCCCCGCAGCGACTTCCTTGCATGCAGTATCGTCATTCACTACCCTGCAAACAAACGGCTATTTTGCATTTGATGGATGCGTTTTGATCATGCATAGCAATCTCCTCCACCTGCCCCCGCTGGATCCCCTGCGCGGTTTCGTCGCCGCCGCGCGCCACTTGTCCTTCACCCGCGCGGCCGACGAGTTGTGCCTCACCCAGTCGGCGATCAGCCGCCAGGTGCAGACCCTCGAGGGCGCGCTCGGCGTGGCCTTGTTCGTGCGCGGCGTGCGCCGCCTGCAACTCACCGCGGAGGGTGCGCGGCTGGCCGCCGCGGCCGAGGGCTGGCTCGGCGAATACGCCCGGCTGGGCGAGGCGCTGCGCGCGCCGGGCGCACGCCCGGTGGTGGTGACCGCCTCGATCGGCATCGCCGCACTCTGGCTGGTACCGCGCCTGCGCGACTTCCAGCAGCGCCATCCGGACACCGAGGTGCGCCTGGATGCGAGCAACCGGGTGAAGGATCTGGCACGCGAGGACATCGACCTGGCGCTGCGCTACTGTGCCGACCGCGACACGCCGCCGGAGGCGGTCAAGCTGTTCGGCGAGACGGTGCTGCCGGTCGGCCACCCGTCGATCGCGCACGGTCTTGTGCTCAGCGCCGAGAGCCTCGCGCAGCTCACCCTGCTGGAGTACGAGGAGCCGGGTTTCCCCTGGCTGGGCTGGGAGCACTGGCTGGCAGCCATCGGTCTGGAGGGGGTACGCCCGCGGGCGCGGATCGGTTTTTCCCACTACGACCAGTTGATCCACGCCGCGGCAACCGGGCAAGGCCTGGCGATCGGGCGGGCAGTGCTGATCGATCCGCTGATCGAGGAGGGCCGCCTGATGGCAGTGGGCGGACAGCGCATCGAAGTGCCCGGGCGCGGCTTCTGGCTGGTGCCGGCGCCACGCGCGATGCGCCCCGAGGTGGAGCGCTTTGCCGGCTGGGTGGTGGCCAACGCGCGCGCCGCCTAGGCGCGGAGCGGTCTGCGGCGGCTAGGCCCGGTTGGCGATCCAGATGCCGGCGCCGACCAGGCCCAGCGCGGCGAACACCGCCGGGGTGAGCGGTTCGCCGAGCAGCAGGGCGCCGGCCAGCACACCCATCACCGGGGTGAGGAAGGAGAAGGAGGACAGCCGGGTGGCCGGGTAGTGGCGGATCAACCAGAACCAGCCCACATAGCTGGCGGACGCGACAACCACGATCTGGAAGACGAGACTGGCCCACACCGCCGGCGTGGGCGCGAACACACCGGGCTCGCCGAGCAGCAGGGCAAGCAGGGGCAGCAGCACCGCGGACACTGCGAGCTGGTAGAGCAGGGTTTTCTCTGCGCTGACCCGCTGCAGCACGGAGGCCTTCACGGTGAGCGTGGTGGCGGCCCAGAAGAAGGCGGCGAAGAAGATCAGCAGGTCGCCCTTCCAGGCCTCGCCCGGCGGCCCCACCAGGTTCTCGCCGAACAGCACCAGCACGCCGGTGAAGGCCAGCGCCATGCCCACCCACTGGGCACGCCGCATGTGCTCCTGCGGCAACAGCCAGACCGCACCGAGCGCAACGAAGAAGGGCGCGGTGTACAGGAAGATCACCCCGCGCGAAGCGCTGGTGTATTGCAGGCCGATGAAGATCAGCGCGAATTCCGCGGCGAACAGCAGGCCGGCGAGCACCCCGGCCGGCAGCGTGCCGTCGGCGTCGAACAGGCGCACGCCGCGCAGGCGCGCCCAGGCGAACACCAGTGCGGTGGCGCCGATCGAGCGCAGCCCGGCCTGCCATACCGGCGAGATACCGGCATTGGCGATCTTGATCGCCACCTGCTGCACCCCCCAGATGGTGCAGAACAGCACCATCAGGCCGATGGCGAGGCGGTCGAGCTGGGTCTTCTGAGGCATGGGGCGGTCTCGCGGTTATCCTTATTGGTATGCGGGCGCAGCCCGTGCGGCGATGCTACACCAGCCGGCCCGCCACCTCCGGATGCAGCCGGGGCGCGAAACCGCGCGCGGCTGTACCTGCCCGCAGGCCGCAGGATGGGCGACGGCACCTGTCCGCGTCTGCTCAGGCCGGGGCGGTTGCCGGGGCGGTGCAGGCCAGGCGTTCGAACTGGCTGGCGAGGCGATCCAGCTCGGTCAGCAGGCGTTCGCGCTGGCGGGCGCTGGCGCCGTTGCCCAGCTCGGCCAGCAGGTCCAGGGTGCGGGCGCGGTTGCGCGCCACCCGCTCGCGGTAATCCGGCGCCCAGCGCGCTTCCGGGGTGCGCAGCAGGGCGCTCAGTTCGGCGTCGAAGGTGGCGCGCGCGCTGCGCTGCGCCAAGGCCGCCAGCAGGGCCTGCTGCCAGGCGATACGATGGGCCAGCCAGTCCTCGGTGTTCGGTTCCAGGGCGTCGCTCCAGGCTGCGATGCGGTTGCGCTGGGCGGCATCCAGGCGGCCGAACCAGCTGCGCAAGCGTTTTTCCATGCGGGCGATGCGGCGCTCGCGCAGCGCGTCCGGCGTGCCTTCGAGAAAATCCTTGCGGGTGTCGGCGTTGCGCTTTTCGAAGGCGGCGGCGAGTTCGTCGACCTGCGCATCGTCCAGGCCGGCGAGCAAGGCGGCTGCCTCAGGCGCCACCGCCGCCATCAGCGCGGCCCACAGGTCCTCGCCACGGCCCAGCAGGGCATCGAGCTGGGTGGCCGTAAGCGGCCCGGCGCGCAGCGCCGCCTCGGTATCGCGCAGCAAGGCGGCGTAGTCGGGCAACTGCGCGCGGCAATGCCAGTCCAGCAGCGCGCCCAGGCGGCGGTCCAGTTCGGTGCGCTGGGCGGGTGCCAGGGTGACGTAGTCGCGCAGGTACCAGGGCACCAGCCAGTCGAGCTGGGTATAGGCGAAGCGCACCCCGCAGCCGGCCAGCAGCAGCGGGACCAGGCACAGCAGGCAGAATCGGGCGAGTGCGCGCATGCGCTTGAGAGCGCGGCGCGGCGGGCAAAGTTCGGCGGCGGGTTCAGTCCACGACCAGGTCGGCCTGGCTGCCCGGCACCCACTGCAGGCGGGCGCGCAGCGCGCGGGTGACTTCCACCCGGCCGTCGGCGTCCACGCGCAGGGCGTGGTCGATGCCGAAGCGGCGGGTGTACTCGCGCCACGCGTCGCCGGCGATGAAGGCCGGCTTGCTGGGCCCGTCGGACAGGGTGCCGGCGTGTTCGCGCGCGGTGATCAGCACGGTGAGCGCCTGGGTGCCGCGCGCCGGCTGGCCGGTGCGCGGGTCGAGCAGGTGGGAGAAGCGTTCGCCGCCGGACTCGAAGTAGCGCTGGTAGTCGCCCGAGGTGCCGATGGCCTCGCCGTCGTACAGCGGCAGGGTGGCCAGCGGGCGCGGTTCGCGCGGGTGCTGGATGCCGATGCGCCAGGGCTGGCCGCCCTTGTCGCCCAGCGCCATGACGTTGCCGCCGATGTTCACCAGCGCGTTGGTGGAACCCATCTCGCGCAGGATGGCTGCGGCGCGGTCCAGCGCATAGCCCTTGGCATAGCCGCCGAGGTCGATCTGCACCATGGGGTTGCGGCTGGAGACGCTGCGCCCGGCGATGCTGAGGTCGGCCATGCGCGGACGCGCGTCGATCAGCGCCTGCAGTTCGTCGGGGTCGGGCTGCACCGGCACGAATTCGTCGTTGTGGAATCCCCACAGCGCAATCAGGCGGCCCAGCGCGGGGTCGAAGAGTTCGTCGCCCGTCGCCGCCATGGCCTGCGCGTCGCGCAGCAGCACGGCGAGTTCCTCGGAGACCTCCACCGTCTCGCCGCGCGCCAGGGCCTCGTTCAGCCGGGTCAGTTCGGACGGTTTCCAGGCGTGGTAGGCGGCGTGCAGGCGGTCGAACTCGCGCAGCACCGCATCCATCGCGCGGCGCGCCTCGGCGGGGTCGCTGCCATACACCGAGACGTCCACCCGGGTGCCGAACACATAGGCTTCCTGGCGGTGCACCTCGGCACGCGAGCAGGCGCCCAGCAGCAGCGCGCAGGCGAGCAGCAGAAATGGGGACAGACCCCATTTTCGGAAAATGGGGTCTGTCCCCGCTTTCTTGCTCACCGGCAGGCCTCTTCCAGCTTGTCGATGAACAGCGCCGGCACGTCGAAACCGCTCTGCGCGGTGATCTCGACGAAGCAGGTGGGGCTGGTGACGTTCACCTCGGTGAGGTGGCCGCCGATCACGTCCAGGCCCACCACCATCAGGCCGCGCGCCCACAGCAGCGGGGCCAGTGTCTCGGCGATCTCGCGTTCGCGCTCGGTGAGCGGCATCGCCACGCCACGCCCGCCGGCGGCGAGGTTGCCGCGCGTCTCGCCGGCCTTGGGGATGCGCGCCAGGGCGTAGGGCACCACCGCGCCGCCGATGATCAGTACGCGCTTGTCGCCTTCGCTGATGGCCGGCAGGTAGCGCTGCGCCATGATGGTGCGCGCACCCTCGTGGGTCAGCGTCTCGAGGATCACGTTGCGGTTGGGGTCGTCGGCGCGCACGCGGAAGATCTGGCTGCCGCCCATGCCGTCGAGCGGTTTGAGCACCACCTCGCCGAGTTCGTCGATGAAGGCGTTGATCTCGGCCACATCGCGCGCCACCAGGGTGGTGGCGGTGAACTGGGCGAACTCGGTGATGGCGAGCTTTTCCGAGTGGTCGCGGATCGCCCGCGGCGCGTTGAACACCCGCGCGCCGCCGGCCGCTGCGCGCTCCAGCAACCATGTGGCGGTGACGTACTCGAACTCGAAGGGCGGATCCTGGCGCATCACCACGGCGTCGAACTGCGCCAGCGGCACCACGGCTTCTTCGCCGGCCTCGTACCAGGGGTGGTCGCCGGCCAGCGGGCGGATGCGCAGCGCGCGCGCCTGCACGCCGCTTTCGCGCCAGGCCAGGGCCTCGCGCTGGATGGTCCAGATCTCGTGGCCGCGCGCCGCGGCCGCGCGCATCATGGCGATGCTGGAATCCTTGTAGGGCTTCAGTGCGGCGAGCGGGTCGAGAATGAAGGCCAGGCGCAGGCTCGTGCTCATCGCCTCACCCCAGCGCCGCCAGTTCGGCGAGGTCGGTGGCCGGCGCGGTCTCCTCGATCTCGACGGAGGCGGCGAGCAGGGCCAGGCGCGCCACCACGCCATAGGCGTAGAAGCGGTTGGGCGCAGCGTCCGGCCCCTGGTTGCAGTCGGGCAGGGTGCAGCAGGTCTCGAAGGCCAGCGGCTTGAAATGCATGCCCGGGGCGTTGAGGTTCTCGTCGCGCCCGCGTTCGGTGTGCACGCGGTAGAAGCCGCCCACCACGTAGTGATCCATCATATAGACGACCGGTTCGGCGACCGCGCCTTCGACGGTCTCGAAGGTGTGCACGCCTTCCTGGATGATCACCTCGTGCACCTCCAGGCCTTCCTTGACCACCGCCATCTTGTTGCGCTGGCGGCGGTTCAGGCCGACCACCTCGGAGGCGTCCTTGACCGTCATCACCCCCATGCCGTAGGTGCCGGCATCGGCCTTCACCACCACGAAGGGCTCGTCGGTGACACCGTACTCCTTGTATTTCTCGCGGATGCGGGCAAGCAGGCTGTCCACCTGCGCGGCCAGGCATTCCTCGCCGGTGCGCTCCTGGAAGTTGATCTGCCCGCACACGCCAAATTCGGGGTTGATGCGCCAGGCGTCGATGCCGATGGCGGCGGCGAACTCGCGCGCCACGCGGTCGTAGCACTCGGCATGCCTGGACTTGCGGCGTGCGTGCCAGCCGGCGTGCAACGGCGGGATCAGCCACTGGTCCTCGAGACCCTGCAGCACCGCCGGCACGCCGCCGGAAAGATCGTTGTTGAGCAGCACCGCGCAGGGGTCGAAGCCGTCCAGGCCGATGCGCCCGCCCTTGCGCTGCAGGGGCTCCAGGGTCAGCGTGGCGCCGTTCGCCAGTTCCAGCACGGTGGGCGCGACGATCTCCGGCAGCAGCGAGCCGATGCGCACCTTGAGCCCGGTGAGGCGCAGGATGGACACCAGCTTGGCAACGTTCTGCAGGTAGAACTGGTTGCGGGTGTGGTTCTCCGGGATCAACAGCAGGCTGCGCGCATCCGGGCAGATGCGCTCGATGGCCGACTGCGCGGCCTGCACGCACAAGGGCATGAAGGCGTCGTTGAGGTTGTTGAAGCCGCCGGGGAAGAGGTTCAGGTCCACCGGCGCGAGCTTGAAGCCGGAATTGCGCAGATCGGTGGAACCGTAGAACGGTGGCAGGTGGTCCTGCCACTGCACGCGCATCCACTGTTCGATGTCGCTGGCCTTGTCGAGGAAGGTCTTCTCCAGCTCCAGCAGGGGGCCGGTCAGTGCGGTGGTGAGATGGGGAACCATGGAGGCTGTTCTCGCGAAGAACGCCGCAGGCGGATGCGCTGCGGCGATTGTTTGCGGCCAATGTTACACCAAGGGCCGCAGGCCACTTTCACCCCTTTTCGGGCAAAAAGCGGCGGAAACGCTCCGGCAGCGGCGCGTGGGCCAGGCTGCGCTGGGTGAACAGGAAACGGCCGTCGCAGACGAAGCCCAGATCGGCCCAGTCCACCGCGTTGAGGGCGTCGCGGAAGGCGGCCAGATCGATGTCCTCGCGGTGCGGGAAGATCGCCAGCACGGCGCCGTCGTAGTGCGGGCAGGGGTGCAGGAAGAAGGGCGCGGGCTGGCGGGTGCGGCCGTTCACGTAGACCCGCGGGCGCTCGGACTGGTAGTAGCCGCGCCCCCAGTTCCACCAGTTGCGTTCGTCGAACTTCTGCACCTTGCGCGCGATCAGGCGCGCCTTGTGCGGTAGCAGGGCGGACGGCGGCGGGTCGCCGGGTTCCACCCAGATCATGCGGCGGGTGCGCCCGGTGGCCACCGTGGAGGAGCAGACGAAGTCGCGGTTGCCCTGCAGGACGTCCTCGTAGAGTTCGTCGGCGCCGGACACCGCGCCGACCTTGACCATGGCCACGTCGCCCAGGTGCAGCGGGTAGTCGCCGCGGGCGAACATCAGGTGGCCGCCGGCCTCGACGAAGTGGCGTTCCTGCCAGGGCGGATCGGCCAGCAGCGCCGCGACGTCGTCACCGGCGCCCAGTTCGGCGACCTGCATGCGGCGCTCGAAGCAGTCCTTCTCGAAGCGCCAGATCAGGCAGTTGGGCAGCGCGCCGTCGAACACCCGCGCGTCGCCCAGTTCGATGGCGTGGGTGATGCTGCCCGCCGCATAGAGCAGACGGTTCAGGCGCACCGCGGAGGTGGCCTTGAGGAAGTCGCGCGGGGTGATGAAGATCAGCTCGCCGCCCGGTGCGAGGTGGCGCAGGCACTTCTCGATGAAGAACAGGTAAAGGTTGGAACGCCCGTCGAAATGCGCCGAGGCGAGCCGCCGGCGGGTCTCCGGCAGGATGTCCTGGAAGCGCACATAGGGCGGGTTGCCGATGATGCTGTCGAACCGCTCGCTGTCCGGATAGGCGAAGAAGTCGATGTTGAGCGCACCCGGTGGGCAGTGCCCGGCATCCAGCTCGATGCCCACCGCGCCCGGCAGCTGGCGCAGGAAGGCGCCGTCGCCGCAGGACGGCTCCAGCACGCGGCCGGCGCGCCGGCGCAGGGCGAGCATGGCGCGCACCACCATATCCGGCGTGAACACCTGGCCGAAGGTGGCAACGTCCTTCAGACCGAGGCCGGACTGCGCGGAGAGTGCGGTCATCATGGTCATTGCGGTCATCGGCGGGCGGGATTGGACAAGCAGGCGCAGGAGCGCGGAAGATATGCCCCTTTCCCCCACCGCACAAGCCCACTTCCCTCATGGCCCGCATCCAGATCGACCTGCCCGAGCGCTTCGCCTTTGCCACCGAGATCCCGCTCTATCTGAGCCACATGAACTACGGCGGCCACCTGGACAACGCGCTGCTGCTCACCGTGGTGTCGGAAGCGCGGGTGCGCTGGCTGAAGTCCATGGGCTACGGCGAGCTGGACGTCGAAGGCCTGGGCATCATCGTTGCGGACGCCGCGCTGCAGTACAAGTCCGAAGCCTTCCACGGCGAGGTGATGCAGGTGGAGATGGCCGCGCGCGAGTTCGGCAAGTACGGCTGCGACCTGGTGTGGCGTATGCGCGAGCGCGACAGCGGCCGTGAGGTGGGGCGCGGCAAGACCGGCATCGTGTTCTTCGATTATGGCGCACGCAAGATCGCCGGCGTGCCGGACGGCTTTCGCCGCCGCTTTGAGCAGGCCTGAGGTGCGGGCGCGGTAGAATCGCGCCCCCTGCCCCTGTCTTTCTCCCCATGAAACGCCCCGAACTGCTCGCCCCCGCCGGCTCGCTGGCGATGATGCGCACCGCCTTCGCCTATGGCGCGGACGCGGTGTATGCCGGCCAGCCGCGCTACTCGCTGCGGGTGCGCAACAACGACTTCGGCCGCGTCGACACCCTGGCCGCCGGCCTGCGCGAGGCCCGCGCCGCGGGCAAGCAGTTCTACCTGGTCAGCAACATCGTCCCGCACAACGCCAAGCTGCGCACCTACCTGCAGGACATGGAAGAGGTGGTCGCGCTCGGCCCCGATGCACTGATCATGGCCGACCCCGGGCTGATCATGATGGTGCGCGAGCGCTGGCCCGAGCTGCCGGTGCATCTGTCGGTGCAGGCCAACACCACCAACTGGGCGGCGGTGCGCTTCTGGCAGTCGGTGGGGGTGAAACGCATCATCCTGTCGCGCGAACTGTCGCTCGACGAAGTGGCCGAAATCCGCGACGCCTGCCCGGACATGGAACTGGAGGTCTTCGTGCACGGCGCGCTGTGCATCGCCTATTCCGGGCGCTGCCTGCTCTCGGGCTACTTCAACCACCGCGACCCCAACCAGGGCAGCTGCACCAATTCCTGCCGCTGGGACTACAAGCTGCATGAAGCCGGCGAGAACGCCGCCGGCGACGTGCAGACCTGCGGCAGCGCGCCGCTCGGCAACCCCAAGGACTTCGGTACCGTCGGCACCGCCACCCGCAGCAGCCCGGCGCTGGGCGGCGGGCCGCGCCATCTGGGCGGAGCCAAGGTCTGGCTGCTGGAAGAAGGCAGCCGGCCGGGCGAGCTGATGCCGGCCGAAGAGGACGAACACGGCACCTACATCCTCAATTCGCGCGACCTGCGCGCCATCGAGCATGTGCAGCGCCTGGTGGAGATCGGCGTCGATTCGCTGAAGATCGAAGGCCGCACCAAGAGCCCCTATTACGTGGCACGCACCGCGCAGGCCTACCGCCGCGCGATCGACGACGCGCTCGCCGGCCGCCCCTTCGACCCCGCGCTGCTGGGCGAACTGGAAGGCCTGGCCAACCGCGGCTACACCGACGGCTTCTACCAGCGCCACCACACCCCGGATCACCAGAACTACCTGCGCGGCCATTCGGAATCCGGGCGCAGCCTGTATGTGGGCGACCTGATCGGCTTCGACGCGGCGCGCGGACGCATCGAGATCGAGGCCAGGAACGCCTTCGGGCGCGGCGACCGGCTGGAGTTCGTACAGCCCGGCGGCAATGTCGAAACCGTGATCGACCGCCTGGAAGACGCCGACGGCAATCCGGTCGAGCGCCTGCCCGGCAGCGGCCACCGCGCCTGGCTGGCACTGCCCGCCGGCGTCGACCCGGCCGCGCCCTGCTTCATCGCCCGTTTTCTGTGACCGCCCGCCCCATGCCCCTGCCCGTCTTCGACCCCGCCCACTACGACGCCCAACTCGCCGACAAGCTCGC
>JAUVWV010000206.1 GCA_030603925.1 Thauera sp.
CCCTGCATCTACTGCTACGCCTGTGTCAGCCAGATCTTCGTCAACCAGCGCGTCAAATGCGCGGTCAACCCGATGACCGGCCACGAGGCCGAGATCCGCCTGGTGCCGGCCGTCAAACCGGGCCACGTGCTCGTCGTCGGCGGTGGCCCGGCCGGCATGGAGGCGGCGCGTGCCGCTGCGCTGCGCGGTCACAAGGTCACCCTGGTAGAGCGCAGCGGCCGGCTGGGCGGCACGCTGTTCTTCGCCGCACTGGCCTACGCCGAGAACGGCGCCCTGCTCGACTACCTGACGACGCAGATGAAGAAGCTCGACATCGACGTGCGCCTCAACACCGTCGCCACCCCCGAGCTCATCCGCCAGCTCGGCGCCACCGCAGTCATCGTCGCCACCGGCGCCGAGCGCAATGCGCCGCCGATCCCGGGGGCCGACATGGACCACGTGTGGTCGGGCGACGAACTGCGCCGCCTGATGACCGATGACCGCGCCGAGGAGATCGCCAAGCGCAAGCTCTCGCTCGCGCAGCGCGCACTGATGAAGGCTGGCAGCCTGGTCGGCGTCACCGACAGCACCGACGCCATCCAGAACCTGTCGCGGGTGTGGATGCCGCTTGGCAAGAAGGTCGCCATCATCGGCGGCGGCCTGGTCGGCGTCGAACTGGCCGAGTTCCTGGTCGATCGCGGCCGCGAGGTCGTGGTGCTGGAAGAAGGCCCGAGCCTGGGCCGCGAGCTGTCGATCGTGCGCCGCTGGCGGGTGCTGGACACCCTGCGCCAGCATGGCGTGGCGCTGCACACCAAGGTGAAGGTCGACGCGATCGACAAGAAGGCGCTGCGCTACACCGACGCCGAGGGGCAGCAACACACCCTGGCGGCCGATTCGGTCGTGCTCGCCGTCGGCGCCCGCCCGGACGACAGTCTGGCACGTGCGCTCGAAGCGGCCGGCGTGCCGGTCAGCGCGGTCGGCGACGGCGCGCAGATCGGCTACATCGAGGGTGCCGTCAAGTCCGGCATGCTCGCCGGACTGTCGGCCTGAGCCTCACCATCGTCCCTGGGCCGGGCGCGCGGTGCACATGCCGCCGCCCGGTTTTTTTCGTTTCCGCCCACCCCACGCAGGGGCGACGCCCCCACGGGAGCACACGATGAGCACCGCCGCCACCGCAATCTGCAACCTCCTCTACCGCTACGCCGAAGCCATCGACGAAGGCCGCCTCGAGGACGCCGCCGCCCTCTTCCGCCACGCCCGCATCGAGACCGGCGCTGCCGGCCCGCTCGACGCCGACGGCCTGCTCGCCCTGTGGCGCAAGATCCTCGTCATCCACCCCTGCGGCACCCCCCGCACCCGCCACCTCGTCACCAACCCCATCCTCGACATCGACGAAGCGGCCGGCACCGCACAGGCCCGCTCCTGCTTCACCGTGATGCAGGCCACCGACGCCTTGCCGCTGCAGATCATCGCCAGCGGCCGCTACCACGACCGCTTCGCCCGTATCGACGGCGAGTGGTGTTTCGTCGAGCGCGACTACCGCCAGCTGGACTTCACCGGCGACCTCAGCCAGCACCTGCGCATCGCGATCAAGCCTCGGCCGCAGCCCTGAACGCCCAAGCGGCGGCGCACTTCCAATAGACTGTGCGCCCCGACACCTCCGCTGCGCAGACCGATGAAGATCGACAAGCTCCCGCCCGGCGCCCGCTTCCACTGGAAAGGCCGCAACTACACCAAGGTCGGCCCGATGACCGCCGCAGCGGACGGCGGCGGGGTGGACTTCATCCCCAAGCACGCAACGCTCCAGCCCATCCCAGGCGAAGCATGGGCCACCGAGGCAGAAGAGGAACCCACCCCCGCGCTGGATTCCGTAAAGGTCAGGGCCGCGTTCGAGACCTATCACCGCGCAGCGCTGCGGCTTGTGGACGACGCCGGACGGCTGGAACTGGAAAGCGCGCGCGTGCGCTTCCTGGCCGAGATCGGATGAGGCGCTTGCGCTACATGGGTGACGCGCAAGGCAGCTGCGATCTGTCGCGCTAGGCGCTAATCTGCTCGGAGACCTCTATGAGATTTCCATCCGGGTCGCGCAGATACACGGAAAGGATGGGCCCGATCGCCCCAGTACGCCTGACGGGGCCTTCGATGATGGGCCTACAGCCTCGCACACTGCGCGGCCCCGGGTCCATGCAATCCATCATCCTCATTCACCCTTATCAGCCGAGGACCGTTCTCTCATGACCGATCTGTTCACCCCGCTCCAGGCCGGCGACCTCCTCCTGCCGAACCGCATCCTGATGGCGCCGCTGACACGCTGCCGCGCCGAGGACGGCCACGTACCCGGCGAGCTGATGGCCACCCACTACGCCCAACGCGCCAGCGCCGGCCTGCTGATCGCCGAGGCGACGATGGCAATGGAAGGCAACTCCGCTTTCTGGCGCGAGCCCGGCATCCACTCCGAAGCCCAGGTCGCGGGCTGGAAGAAGGTCACCGACGCGGTGCATGCCGCCGGCGGACGCATCGTGCTGCAGATCTGGCACGGCGGCCGCGCCTGCCACCCGCTGCTCAACGACGGCCGCCAGCCAGTGGCGCCCAGCGCGCTCGCGATCACCGGCGACGAAGTCCATACGCCCGAGGGCAAGCAGCCCTACGTGGTGCCGCGTGAGCTGCGCGACGACGAGCTGCCGGCCATCGTCGCCGGCTTCGCACGTGCCGCCGAGAACGCGCGCGCCGCCGGTTTCGACGGCGTCGAGGTGCACGGCGCCAACGGCTACCTGCTCGACGAATTCCTGCGCGACGGCAGCAACAAGCGCAGCGGCCCCTACGGCGGCCCGCGCGAACACCGCGCCCGCCTGCTGTTCGAGGTCATCGAGGCGGTGTGCACGGTGTGGGGCAGCGGTCGCGTTGGTGTGCGCCTGTCTCCGCTCAACAGCTACAACGACATGGTCGACAGCGACCCGCTCGGCCTCATCGAGTGGCTCGCCGGCTGCCTCAACGACTACCGCCTCGCCTACCTGCACCTGATGCGCGGCGACTTCTTCGGCAAGCAGCACGGCGACGTGATGACGCCGGCGCGGGCGATGTTCCGCGGCGTGCTGATCGGCAACATGGGCTACAGCGCCGACGAAGCCGAGGCCGCGATCGCCGCCGGCAAGCTCGACGCAGTCGCCTTCGGCACCGCCTTCCTCGCCAACCCCGACCTGCCCGAGCGCATCCGTCGCAAGGCCGCGCTCAACACACCCGACCCCGCGACCTTCTACACCCCGGGACCGCAGGGCTACACCGACTATCCGACCCTGGCTGCGGGCGCGTAAGGCCCCGCCACACGGCGCCGGCACGCAGTCCTCAGCGTGCCGGCCTCCGCACTCGTCCCCTGCATTGGCCCGTCACCAGGCGGCGGAACACCCCGAAGCGCCATCGGTGTCCCCGTGTATCAACCCGTTCCGGGAGCGGGCGGCCACACGGGTGACCGTACTTCGTGTGCCCGTAATCTGCGCGATATCGTTCAGTGAGCCGAGTGAATCTGCTTAACGTCTAGCTTTTTTAACTCCGTGAAGGGCCCGAACCTGCGGTTAGCACATTAGCGCAACGACGCGCCCCAAACCGGCCGCTTCGTGCTCGCCGACGCAGTCGATGAGTTCGAAGTCCCGGAGTGCTGCGGCCGTGCCAGTCACGGAGTGGCCTATCAGCGCGATAAGCTGCGGTCTGCCTACCGACCGATGAAGCTTCGTCGCCGCATCGATCTCGAACTGCACCCACCGGCTCTCCATGGCGCCCGGCGAGAGGGCGACGATGAAGACATCGCACATACCGATGCTGCGCCGCAACTGATCAGCAACGGCCCGATCGCCGATGAGGGAATCGCGACCGAACCAACTGGCGAAGGGCATGAGCCAGTGCGGGATGTTGGCACGCTGAAGGACCCTGGCGACACGTCCTGCGAGTGCATCGTCTGACGAGGCATAGCTGACAAAACATGTTCGCTTGGTCGCAAGGTGGGGCATGAGCCCGAGGCGCTCGTCGTCGTCGGACCATTGCAGGCATTCCAGAAACTGTGCCGCGTCAAGCTGCGCAGCGAAGAAGCTCACGTGCCTGAGGCGCGTCATGTACCAGATGGCACCCCGCAGGTCCGCATGGGAAAAACAGCACTGGTACAGAGCCGCCTTAGAAAAGTTGGCGTTGATGCAAACCGCACTCGTCAGGTCGACTCCATCCAGCGCTGCATTGTCCAAATACGCATCGCTAAGGTCGGCGTGGGCAAGGTTCACATTGCTCAGTGTTCTGCCGCTTAGGAACGCATGGCGGAGTGAAGCGTGCTCGAAGTAGCGCTCTCCTCTCGCGTAGCGGGCCAGAAGTTCCTGGTGTCCAACAGGCGGTATGTAGCCTTGAGGCTTGCGATACTTGAACAGGGTCATCGGCGACCTCATGGGCTGACTTCGCCTTAGTTGCGCTCGAAATTCCACGCATTCAACGTTGGCGGTAAGGGGCGCGTAGCCTGGCCTCCGGTGGAGGGAGCAAACTAAGCCTCATACGACAGCAAGACCATTTCCGCTGCCTCCTGCCGAAGCGGGATGAGTGACTGATACGCAGCCGACGAAAACCAACTATTCAAAGCGGTGACGGTTGGAAAACGGATGACGACGATATCTGGATGTGGGTTATCGCCAGCAAGGGCAGCCAATTTTTTACCACGAAAGACAAGTTCGCCTCCCCAAGGAGTTAATGTCCCAGGGACTTTGCTTCGATATTCCGCCCACATTTCGTGGTTCTTCACCGTGACGTGACCAACGACGTATGCGCCATTCATTCTCAAGAGTTCCAAAGGTGATTAAGAGTAGAGACACCCAACGAATAGGGTTTATCCCTCGCGCCGCAAGCGCCGTTCAGTGTGCGGGCGCCTGCCGCGAGGGATAAGCCTTGTCGAATTGAGCCGATCTGTCGATAATGCTGCCGATTCTACGCTCGGGCCGGCAGCGCCCGGCCAACTCCGGCAATCCGTGATGATCGCGATCGTGTGCCAACGTTCGACCTCACAGCGGCTGGCCTTACGCTCAGTGGCGGCGCGAGCGTGCCGGCTTTTTCAACTGATCAATAGCCATCATATTCAGGAGCGCGAGCATCGGTCAGCCCAATACTTGAGCTGCTCGAACGAGTGAATCCGCTCGAAGCCGACAGGTTCCTCCTTGGCTTCTTCAGCATCCACCTTGCGCTTGAAGACGGGAATCTCCGGTGTGCAACGGGCCGCAAGGTCACGAATGCAGTATTCATCTTCCTCGGAGATTCTCGGCCCCAGGAACACCCTGGTTATCGCGCTTCGTTCGAATGGAACAATCCGCGCTTCTGTAGCCTGCTCACTATCTGCCAAGAGGAGTAGCCTCCACTCTCCCTCGTCGCGCCAGTGCCAGTGCTTGATGCAGCACAGGGCACCACAAAGCCACTGGTCGAGAGTGAGCGAATCAGTGAGGAATTCCGATGGACACAACTCCAAGCGCTTCTCGAAATACAACACTGGCATGAGATAGGAGGCAAATCTGGCCCTGTCCGTTGATGTCGAGAACTCTATAACCGCGCCTGTGTGATTAGCTCCGTACGTTCCCCACATCCTTTGATTGTTTCGATACTGCGAGAAACAGGTTACGCCCGAGTGCCGCATGACACTAGAAAGCATTGCGTTAAGCTGCTGAATGAAATACGCGTAAGTCTCTGTCGCCTGACTCTCCAGATCGCCGCTCTTTATTGCCTCGACCGCCTCCTGCACGGAATCGAACCAGCGCTCGTGAACCAGTTGCTTTGCAAGCACGCGGTACTTGCTCTCGGGCACCTCGGTGTAGAGCGAACGGACACGAAACTCGTACAGGTCATTCAACTGCGAAACAGGGGCAAAGTAGAACGCGAGATCACGCATGATCTGCGCGACTCGAGGTGCAGATTGGTACTTGTAGATATAGTCAGGCTTCTCCATAGCGCGCCCTGCACCTCCCGTATGAGTCCGACGTCATGTCATGGATTCAACATAGACGAGCACCATGGACTCGCAAGTGGATTGCGGGCTGGGGTGGCACCACGACCTCAGCCCGCCAAGCATCGGCCCCGCCAGCATGTCGTCCGATCGGACGATGCTCCCCGACCATCAACTCTCGTAGCGTGGTTGGCACCGCATGCGCCCGCAGCGCCGGGCGTTGCGCCTACCCCATGGAGACAGTTAGA
>JAUVWV010000059.1 GCA_030603925.1 Thauera sp.
CACACGGTGCCGAGCAGGCCGATGTAGGGCGACACCGAGCCGACGGAGGCGAGGAAGGCCAGATGGGCTTCCAGGTCGTCCACCTCGCGCTGGTAGGTGGCGCGCATGGCGCGCCGCGAGCCCTCGATGATGGCGTCGTGGTCGTGGCTCTTGGCGCGCAGCTTGGTGTATTCACGGTAGCCGGCCTCGAAGATGCGCTCCATGCCGCCGGTGTGATGGCGCGAGGCGGTGGCCGACTGGAACAGGGCGTTGAGGTCGCCGCCGCTCCAGAAGTCGCGTTCGAACTCCTGCGTCTTGCTGCGTGCGGAACGGATCTGGAAGGACTTGCGGAAGATCCAGTACCAGGACACCAGCGACAGGCCGGCGAGCAGGGCCATGACGAGCTGGACGAGGACGCTGGCCTCGGCGATCAGGCTGAGGATGGAGAGGTCTTGAGTGACGGTCATGCTTTGACGAATCGGCAGAGTTGATTCCGGACATCGGCCGGAAGGGCGACAGGCTTGCCGCGCGCCAGATCGACGCAGGCGATGCTGACGGTGGCGTGGAACAGGCAGTCCGCGCCGCGCGTCACGCGCTGCACGAACTCGATGCTGGCGCGGCCGAGGCTGGCGATGTGCGAGACGACCTGCAGGGCGTCGTCGAGCACCGCCGGTTGGCGGTAGTCCGCGCTCAGCGAGCGCACCACGAAGCCCAGGCCGAGCCGGTCCATCATCTGCTGCTGGCTGAAGCCGGCCTCGCGCAGCCACTCGGTGCGCGCGCGCTCGCAGAAGCGCAGGTAGTTGGCGTAGTACACCACGCCGGCGGCATCGGTGTCCTCGTAATACACCCGCACCGGCCAGCTGAAGGTCGGCTGATCGGCGTCGGGCGTGGCGGGGCGGCTGGCGCGCGGGGGGCGGACGTTCTGCATCGCGGCATTCTAGCCGAGGCGGTGAATCCCGTTACGCCTGCGGGCACTTCTTGCCGGGCGAAATGCTCTCAAAAGGTAAGTCTGTGTTTCGGCGCACCCCGCCAAGCGTGAATTGCTGCCTTTCCCGGGGAGCGAGCAGTCCAACGAAAATGGCGAAGGTGCTATCCTTGCAGCCCGATTCGCCGGCAATGACGTTGTCCGGCGGGCATGGCGCAACGTTCAGGTACGTACAGGTCAGAGCGTGGTTCTTCCTTTCTTCGGCAAGAAACCTTCACCCGGCTCGGGCGATGCGGGCAACCGCAGCGCCGGCACCGGGCGTGATGGCGAGGCCAAGGTGCCCACGCCGCAGCCGACCGAACTGTCCACCCTCGATTTCACCGGCGGCGACGCCTCCCACGCGCTGGCGCGTTGCGCGGGGCTGGTGGAAGTCCAGGCGAGGGACGCCGGCATCGGTGCGGTGTACGAGGAAGCCGCGGTGCTGTACGCCAACGGCAACGTCGGCGACGCGGAGAAGGTGCTCGATGCGGTGCTGCAGGACACCGCCGCCAGTGCCGGCGAAGGCCTGTGGATGATGCTGCTCGATCTCTACAGGCTGACCGGGCAGCGCCAGAGCTTCGAGTCCCGCGTGCTCGACTACGCCACCCGTTTCGAGCGCTCGCCGCCGCCGTGGGAGGATCTGTCCGCGCAGCGCGAGCGTGCGCGCGGCGACGTGGCCCCGCTGATCAACCTCTCCGGCAACCTCAACGGGCAGGCCAGAGCGCAGTTCCAGCAGATCGCCATCATCGGGCGCAAGAGCGCGTCCATCCGCATCGACCTGACCCGGCTGCGCTCGGTCGATGACGAGGGCTGCAAGCTGTTCTTCCAGTTGCTGCAGCAACTGGCCGCCGACCGGGTGAAGGTCGCGGTGCTCAATTCCAAGCAGCTGGTGAACATGCTGGCCGGCCAGGTGGCCCCCGGGCGCGCGGAGAACCGCGAGATCTGGCTGCTGCTGCTCGAGATGCTGCAATACACCGGGGAGCAGGAGCGCTTCGAGGAGCTGGCGGTCGATTACGCCATCACCTTCGAGGAGTCCCCGCCGTCCTGGGCGCCGAAGGCGCAGGCCGCGCTGACCGAGACCTCGGTCGGGCAGAGCGAGGCGCGCACCGCCGGGGGCTACAGCCTGGAGGGCGAGATCACCGGCTCGCAGGCCGAGAGCATCCGCAAGCTGGCCGCCTTTGCGGCCGAGCGCCAGAGCGTGGAGGTGGACTGTAGCCAGCTGCGGCGCATCGACTTCGTCAGCGCCGGCACGCTGTTCAACATCCTCGCCACGTTGCAGGCACAGGGCAAGCTGGTGGTGCTGTGCAAGGTCAACGCCATGGTGGCCGCGCTGCTGCGCGTGATGGGCGTGGACCAGGTCGCCCAGGTCACCCTGCGCAACTGAAAGCCCCCGCCCGCTGCGCGCGGGAACGCCGTGCCGGGGCAAGATGAACCGGGGCCGCCGGCCCCGTCCAGGAAGGAACTCATGGAACAATATCGCGGCACCACCATCCTCTCGGTCCGGCGCGGCAACCGCGTCGCACTCGGCGGCGATGGCCAGGTCACGCTGGGCAACATCGTCATCAAGGCCACCGCGCGCAAGGTGCGCCGGCTCTATCAGGACCGCATCCTGGCCGGTTTCGCCGGCGGCACGGCGGACGCCTTTACCTTGTTCGAGCGCTTCGAGTCGAAGCTCGAGAAGCACCAGGGCAACCTGCTGCGCAGTGCGGTGGAACTGGCCAAGGACTGGCGCACCGACCGCATGCTGCGCCGCCTGGAAGCCATGCTGGCGGTGGCCGACCGCGAGAACTCGCTGGTGATCACCGGCAACGGCGACGTGCTGGAGCCGGAGTACGGCATCGTGGCGATCGGCAGCGGTGGGGCGTTTGCCCAGTCCGCGGCGCGCGCCCTGCTGGAGAACACCGAGCTGGCCCCCGAGGAGATCGTCCGCAAGTCGTTGGGCATCGCCGGCGACCTGTGCATCTACACCAACCACAGCCACGTCATCGAGACGCTGGACTGAGCGGCGGAACCCGAGACCATGACCCAGATGACCCCGCCGGAGATCGTCTCCGAGCTCGACAAGCACATCGTCGGCCAGGCGCGTGCCAAGAAGGCCGTCTCCATCGCCTTGCGCAACCGCTGGCGGCGCGCCCAGGTGGCCGAGCCGCTGCGCTCCGAGATCACGCCGAAGAACATCCTGATGATCGGCCCTACCGGGGTGGGCAAGACCGAGATCGCCCGCCGCCTGGCACGCCTGGCGAACGCGCCCTTCATCAAGATCGAGGCGACCAAGTTCACCGAAGTGGGCTATGTCGGGCGCGACGTCGACACCATCATCCGCGATCTGGCGGAGATCGCGGTGAAGGACGGGCGCGAGCGGGCGATGCGTGCGGTGCACGACCGCGCGCTGGATGCCGCCGAGGACCGCGTGCTCGACGCGCTGCTGCCGCCTGCCCGCCCGGTGGGTTTCAACGCCGAACCGGAGCCGGTGCAGGATACGGCGACGCGGCAGAAATTCCGCAAGAAGCTGCGCGAAGGCGAGCTCGACGACAAGGAGATCGAGCTGGAGGTGGCCGCCGCCTCGATGCAGGCCGAGATCTTCGCCCCGCCGGGCATGGAGGAGCTCACCCAGCAGATCCAGGGCATGTTCCAGAACCTGGGCGGCGGCAAGAAGAAGATGCGCAAGCTGCGCATCGCCGAGGCGCTGAAGCTGCTCGCCGACGAAGAGGCCGCGCGCATGATCAACGATGAGGAGGTGAAGGCCGCCGCGGTGCGCGCGGTGGAGCAGAACGGCATCGTGTTCCTCGACGAGATCGACAAGATCGCCGCGCGCAGCGACATGCACGGCGCGGACGTCTCGCGCCAGGGCGTGCAGCGCGACCTGCTGCCGCTGGTGGAGGGCACCACGGTGTCCACCAAGTACGGCATGATCCGCACCGATCACATCCTGTTCATCGCCAGTGGCGCCTTCCACCTCGCCAAGCCTTCGGACCTGATCCCCGAACTGCAGGGCCGCTTCCCGATCCGCGTGGAGCTGGAATCCCTCTCGGTGGAGGATTTCGAGCGCATCCTCACGCAGACCGATGCCTGCCTCACCCGGCAGTACCAGGCGCTGCTGGAAACCGACGGGGTGACGCTCGCATTCACCGCCGAGGGTATCCGGCGCCTCGCCGAGATCGCCTTCCAGGTCAATGAGCGCACCGAGAACATCGGCGCGCGCCGGCTGTACACGGTGATGGAGAAACTGCTCGAGGAGGTGTCCTTCGACGCCGGCAAGGTCGGGCTGGAGCGCGTCACCATCGATGCCGCCTATGTCGACACCCGCCTCGAGGTGCTGGCGCAGCGCGAGGATCTCGCCCGCTACGTGCTGTAGGCGGTGGCGCGCCGTACCGGGTTGCGCAGCATCCGGGCCTGTATCGCGACTTCGGACCGGGCGCTCCCGGATTCCGCTGCGCTGCATCCGGGCTACGGGGGCGTCGTAGCCTGGCGGGCGGGCGCAGGCCGGAATGTGGGAGCGGTGGCGGGCGCTGTATCGGTCGGCGCGCGGCAAACTGTGCAGGGGGCGTGCCGCGGCGCACCGCTACACTCTGCGGCTCGACCGCCGCCGCCTGCCCGCCCATGCTGATCCGCATCGTCTCCATCCTGTTTCCGCTGTTCGCCATCACCGCGCTGGGCTATTTCGTCGGGCGGCGGATGAAGCCGGATCTGTCGCACGCCAACAAGCTCAACATGGACGTGTTCGTCCCCGCGCTGATCTTCGCGGCGCTGGCGAACAAGGAATTCCGCATTGCCGAGTTCGTGCCGCTCACCTTCGCTACCCTGGTGGTGGTGGTCGGGTCCGGGCTGGCGGGGCTCGTGCTGGCGCGCCTTGCCGGCGTGGCGCCGAAGACCCTGGTGCCGCCGATGATGTTCAACAACTGCGGCAACCTCGGGCTGCCGCTGGCGGTGCTGGCCTTCGGCGAGATCGCGCTGGCCCCGGCGGTGGTGATGTTCATGGTTTCCAACCTGCTGCACTTTTCCTTCGGCGCCTGGTTGCTGGACCACCGCATCAAGCTGTGGACGGTGTGGAAGGTGCCCTCGGTGCTGGCCACCTTGTTCGGCCTCGCGGTGGGGATGGCGGGGGTCGAGGTGTGGCCGCCGCTGATGATCGCCATCAAGATGCTGGGCGACATCTCCATTCCGCTGATGCTGTTCGCGCTGGGCGTGCGGCTCACCGATTCGCGCATCACCTCGGTCGGGCTGGGCGTGTTCGCCGCCGTTGCGCGCCCGCTCGCCGGCATGCTGCTTGCGCTCGGCGTGATGCTGCTGATCCCGCTGACGCCGCGCGAGCAGGCCCTGTTGCTGGTGTTCGGCGCCCTGCCGCCCGCGGTGCTGAACTACATCTTCGCCGAACGCTATCACCAGGAACCGGAGAAGGTCGCCTCGATGGTGCTGCTGGGCAATCTCGCCGCGCTGCTGTTCCTCCCCGTGGCCCTTGCGATGGTGCTGGAGTGAGCGGGGGGCGCCCGGCTGTGGTGACTGCCGTGCCGGGGTTCAGATGAGCAGGTAGCGGTGCGCCATGCTCTCACGGCTGACCGCGGTGAGGGCGTCCTCGTAGGTGAAGCGGACCAGACAGACCGGCCAGCGGCGCCGATCGACGCCGACCAGAGTCGGCAGTTCGAGCTTCTGCAGGCCGCGTTGCGCCGGGTCGGCGTGAGGCAGGATGACCTGGGCGTCCTCATTGCCCATCTCCAGTCGCAGGTGCTCATGCGGCGCACCGAGCCAGGCGACCAGACCCGCCAGCAGGCCGGCCGGACTGAGGTCGGCATCGACCTGGGGCACGGTCTCGGTGTCCGGCTCGTCGACCGGGTCGCCGGCCACCAGGGCCACTTCGCGCATCAGGCTTTCTTCGTTGCGCAGGTGTTTGCGACTGCGCCGCTGTGCCTCGACCTTCTGCTGAAAACCGTGACGCAGGCTGTCGAAGGCGGCGCTGGCAAACTGTTGGCGCACCGCCTGCTCGCTGAGTGCCAGGCTGCGCAGGGTGTGGTCGACGAAGCGCGGTTTGCTCCAGGCGCGTGACGGGCCGGACGGCGCATCGGGCGGGGTGGCGTTCACCCGCTGGCGCAGGCCGAGCAGGGCGTGGATCTCCAGCGGCGTACCGCTTGCGAGGGTCGGCAGCTTGTCGCGCACCTCGATGCTGCGCCCGAAGGCCGCAGCGATGTCCTCCCGACGGGGAAACAGGGCGCTCAGCAGCGGATTTGTGCCGTGGTCGCGTTCGCTCACCGCGTACGGCCCGGGCAGCGTGGCCGCCAGCTGCATGCAGTACTGGTGCGCGAACTGCGTTGCCGGTTCGAGCGCCTGCCGGTACCCCGGCAGCCGTGCGATGGCCGGATCGAGGAGCTCGATGAACCGGTCCATGTGCCAGCCGAGATCCGCGTGTGCCGGCTCGCGGCCGAACAACGTCTTCAATCTGCCCATCATTTTCATGCCGCCCGTACACCTCCGCAAAGGACGGACATCAAGCCTGCAAAGTGCAGGAAGGTGCCCGCTACGCATATCCGTGGCGGGTTTCCGATGCGGAACCCGCCACGGCGTCATAGGCTAGCGCAAGAAGGCGGTGCGGACACGCGGAAAATGCACGCGGGCTGGCCGTCGCAGCTGCGCCTGGGCGTGCGGCTCCACGTTGGGGGTGCGCCTGGGCTGCGCGGCTGCGCTCAGTCGCGCTTGTCCCATGGCTCGTCGCCGGCCAGGGCGTAGCCGTCGCGTCCGCGATGTTTGATGCGGTACATCGCTTCGTCGGCGGCGCGCAGCAGCTCCTCCAGACGCTCGCCGTGGTCCGGGTAGAGCGCGATGCCGATGCTCGCGGTGAGCTGCCAGCTGCGCCCGGCCGCGCTGACCGGTTCGAGCAGGGCCGCGGCGATGCGGCGCGCCGCGGCGCAGGCTTCCGCCTCGCCATCGGGCGCGGCGAGCAGCACGACGAACTCGTCGCCGCCCAGGCGCGCCGCGGTGTCGTTCTCGCGGATCGCGGCGGGCAGGCGGGCGGCCACGGTGCGCAGCACCTCGTCGCCCACCGCGTGCCCGGCCTGGTCGTTGACCGCTTTGAAACCGTCCAGGTCGAGCACCAGCAGGGCCGCCTGGCCGCCGGTGCGGTGCGCGGTTTCCAGGGTGAGGCGGGCACGCTCGTCGAGCAGGCGGCGGTTGGGCAGGTTGGTCAAGGGGTCGAAGAAGGCCATCCGGGCAATGGTCTCCTCGCCCTGCTTGCGTGCGTCGATGTCCGATAGCTGCACCAGCAACTGGCCGATCTGCGGGTCGTCCAGGTGGTTGCCGATGCGTGCCGAGACCCAGCGGCCGCCGGCGCGCCCGTCCGGCGTGCGGAACTCCACCGAGACCGGTTCGCGCCCCGCGCGCGCCAGCTGCACGGCGGCAGCCACCCGCTCGCGGTCCTCTTCCCGTGCGCCGGCGCACAGCGGGCGGTCCAGCCAGTCGCCACGCGCATGTCCGGTGATGCGCTGGGCGGCCGCGCTGGCATGGCGGACCACGCCGTCGCGGTCGAGGCCGAACACGCAGTCGCTGGCCAGGCGCGCCAGCGCCGCGATGCGCGTGGCGCGCTGGCGGCGCTGCACCACCAGATAGGCGACCGCGGCGCTGAGCAAGGCGAGGCTGGCGATGAGCAGCAGGGCGGCAAGCCGTTCGTCCTGGCTGCCGGGCGGGTACACCGGGCGGAACTGCAGTTGCCAGACGCGCCCGCCGAACTCGAGTTCGCGCACCAGCGGCGGGCCCAGCGTGTCGTGCGGCGGGTCGCCGGGCGCATGCGGTTCCTGGTAGAGCAGCAGGCCGCCGGCGGAAGACTGCGGCGGTTCGCCATGGTCCTCGATGCGCAGCACGAAGCGCCGTCTGAGCGTCTCGGACAAGGCTGCATCGACCATGTCGGCGGCGCGGAAGGAGGCCGCCACGGTGTCGTGTTCGGGGCCGCCATGCTGCGCGCCGCGCGCATTGACCGGGGCCAGCATCAGCACCGACAGCGAACTGGGTTCCTGGCGCAGGCGGATGGGCGGGGTGGCGGCAAAGCCGTCGCGCCGTGCGCGCGTGATCGCCTCGCGCCGCACGTCGTCGTGCCACAGGTCGAAACCGAGCGAGCGGTTGTTGCCCTCGGCCGGGCGGATCAGCGCCACCAGATGGTAGTGCGTGCGCTCGCCTGGCGGCGTGACGACGTAGCTGCGGTAGGCCGGGTCGAGTGGCGGCAGGTGCTGGCGGACCCAGTCCAGATGCTGCGGCAAGGCATCCGCCGCAAGGTCGCGGTTGAGCGCAAAGGCGCGCAGGCCACTGAGGTTGCGGTCGATCTGCAAGGCGTCCACATACAGCGCGAATTCGCGCGCGTCGAGCTCGTCCGAGGCGCGGAAGGCCGCGCGCAGGCCAAGCAGCGCGTTGCGGTACAGGCCGGTCTGCTGGGCGATGGACAGCGTGGCCTGGTCCACTACGCGCTCGAACTCCCCTTGCTGTTCAAGGCTGCCGCGCCGGGCCAGTTGCTGCCACAGCGCCATGCCGGCGAGCAGCACCATCAGGAAGACCAGCGCGGCCGTGCGGCGCGGGCGCCGCGCCGGATCCGCCGATGTACCCTTGCGCAGGCTCACTTAGCGGGCGGCCTGGTCGCGCGGCGGCTCGGCGGGCTGCGGGCTGCCGCGCGCACCGGCCATGACCGAGTTGAGCAGATCGACCGGAATCGGGAAGACCAGCGTGGAGGTCTTGTCGCCGGCGATCTGGGTGAGCGTCTGCAGGTAGCGCAGCTGGATCGCCGCGGGCTGGCGCGAGAGCATCTCGGCCGCCTCCATCAGGGTTTCGGCGGCCTGCTTCTCGCCCTCCGCATGGATCACCTTGGCGCGCCGTTCGCGCTCGGCCTCGGCCTGCCGCGCGATGGCGCGCACCATGTTCTCGTTGAGGTCCACATGCTTGATCTCGACGTTGGCCACCTTGATGCCCCAGGCGTCGGTCTGCGAGTCGAGGATCTGCTGGACATCCGCGTTGAGTTTTTCGCGCTCGGAGAGCATCTCGTCCAACTCGTGCTTGCCGAGCACCGCGCGCAAGGTGGTCTGCGCGAGCTGGCTGGTGGCGTTGAGATAGTCCTCGACCTGGATGATCGCGCGCTCCGGGTCGACCACGCGGAAATACACCACCGCATTGACCTTCACCGACACGTTGTCGCGCGAGATCACGTCCTGGCTCGGCACGTCCATGGTGACCACGCGCCGGTCCACCCGCACCATCTGCTGCAGGCCCGGGATGACGATGATCAAGCCCGGCCCCTTGACCTTCCAGAAGCGGCCCAGCATGAAGATCACCCCGCGCTCGTATTCGCGCAGGATGCGGATCGAGGAGATCGCCAGGGCGATCAGCAGGATGATGAGCGGGCCCAGGCCCAGGTTGATGTCCAGCATGGTCTTACCTCCCGTCGTCGGTGTCCGCCGCCGTGGCGCGGCGGACCTGCAGGGTCAGTCCGTCCAGGCCCGTGACGCGCACCCTGTCGCCGGTGTCGAGTGCATCGACGCTGCGTGCGTGCCAGTTTTCCCCATGAATGTGAATCCAGTAGGCGCCGTCCGCGGCCGGGCCATTGACCTGTCCGAGACTGCCTATCATCTCCTCGCGGCCGCTCACCACGCGGCGTTTCCGGCTCTTCACCGCGAAACCGCCCACCGCGATGATGATCGCCGCGCTGGCCAGCGCGACGCCCAGCAGGAAGGGCAGCGGAATGCCGAAGCCGGGTACTTCGGTGTCGATCAGGAATAGACCGCCGACCACGAAGGCAATGATCCCGCCCACCCCCAGCACGCCGAAGCTGGGCGCGAAGGCCTCGGCCAGCATCAGTGACGCACCGATGGCGATCAGCGCCACGCCGGCCCAGTTCACCGGCAGCAGCTGGAAGGCATACAGCGCAATCAGCAGGCAGATCGCCCCGGCCACGCCAGGCACCCCGAAGCCGGGGCTGGTGAATTCGAAGAACAGGCCGTAGATGCCGATCATCATCAGGATCAACGCCAGTTGCGGATTGGCCAGTGCGGCCAGGATGCGGTTGCGCAGATCGGGCTCGAGGTGCTCGACCACCGCGGCGGCGGTGGCCAGGGTGCGCCTGCCGTCGAGTATCGCCACTTCGCGCCCGTCGAGCTGGCGGAGCAGGCCCGGCAGGTCGGCGGCGACGATGTCGATCACCCCCTGTTCCAGCGCCTCCTCGGCGGACAGGCTGGTGGCCTCGCGCACCGCGCGTTCGGCAAAATCGGCGTTGCGCCCGCGCAGCTGGGCCAGGCTGCGGATGTAGGCGGCGGCATCATTGACCGCCTTGGCGCTCATCGCATCGGCGCCGCCCGGCGTGCGTGCCGGGCGGGCGGGCTGGCCGGCGGGGGCGTCCTTGTCGTCCTCGGCGCCGTCCTTGCCCTCCTCGGGGCGCGGGCCGCCCATGCCGATGGCCACCGGGGTGGCGGCCCCCAGGTTGGTGGCCGGTGCCATCGCGGCGATATGGCTGGCATACAGGATGTAGGTGCCGGCGCTCGCCGCGCGCGCGCCCTCGGGGTGCACGAAGGTGGCCACCGGAACCGGCGAGGCGAGGATGTCCTTGATGATCGCGCGCATCGAGGTGTCCAGCCCGCCCGGTGTGTCGAGTTCGATCACCACCAGCATCAGCGCACCCTCGGCGGCACGCTTCAGGCCGCGCGCGATGAAGTCGGCGCTGGCCGGGCCGATCACCCCGTCCACCCGCAGGGTGAGCACCTTGCCCTGGGCCTCGGCCTGCTGCGCCGGGGCCGGACCGGCAAGCCACAGCAGGGCGCCGGCCAGCAACAGGCAGCAGGCCAGCAGGCGGCGCAGGCTCGGCAGGGAGGATGTCCGCATCGAAACCACCTCCGCAATCGCGGGTGGGCCGGCATCAGGGCGCCGGCTATTCAATACGTGTGAGTGTAGCGTGCCGCCGATGTTCCTGCGCGCCGCACGGGGGTGGGTTTGCCCGTACCGGGCGGGACCTCAGCCGCCCTGGAAGCGCTCGATGCGGCGGCGGTCGCGCTTGGTCGGGCGGCCGTGCAGGTCGGCGCCGGGCGGCGGGGCGAGGCGCCGCTGCTCGCGTTGCGACTCGCGCCGGGCGCGGCTCTCCGGCGTTTCCTCGTACAGCGTCTGGGCTACGCTGGCCGGGCCGCGCTTGTCGGCGATGGCGCGCACGGTGACAACGAAGTGCTGTTCGCCGGCGGTGATCTCCAGCAGGTCGCCGGGCTTGACCTCGCGTGCCGGTTTTACTGCATGGCCGTTGAGCCGCACCTTGCCGCCGTCCACCGCTTCGGTGGCGCCGCTGCGGTGCTTGAAGAAGCGTGCCGCCCACAGCCACTTGTCGAGGCGGGTGCGGGCGGGCAGGGGCACGGAACTGGGACGGTCGGGCATCATCGGGCGTGGTGCGAGGGCGGGATCGGATTATGGTCTGCCGGTGCCCCTGCGCCAAGGGTCGCGGAAAGGGGCCTCAGTTGCCCATCATGGTGTTCGGCAGCCAGGTTACGATGAGCGGGAAGAAGAAGATGAGCAGCGTGGTGACGACTTCCATGACCACGAACCACCCGGCTCCACGGAAGATGTCAGTGAGCGGCGTTTCCCGGTCTATGCCCGCGATGACGTAGACGTTCAGACCGACCGGTGGGGTGATCAGGCCGATCTCGCACATCTTCACCGCGAGGATGCCGAACCACAAGGGATCGAAACCGAGCGCCTGTACGCTGGGGAACATGATCGGCAGGGTGATCACGAGCATCGAGAAGGCATCGAGGAACATGCCGAGCGGGAAGTACAGCAGAAGGAGTAGCGCAATGATGAGCAGCGGATCGGCTTCGATGGCCGTGATGTACTCGGCGATCATCTGCGGCACCTGTACCAGGGTCAGGAAATAGCTGAAGATTCCGGCGCCAAGCATGGTGAGCAGGATCATCACGGTAGTGGTGATCGATGCGCGGAAACTGCCCTGGATGCCCGCCCACAGGCCGGTTCCGCGACGCCGCGCGGACAAGACCATCAGGAAGGCGGTGAACGCGCCCACCGCGCCTGCTTCTGTCGGGGTGACGATACCGAAGTAGATGCCGCCGAGCACCACCACGAACAGCACGTTGACCTGCCAGGCCTCCTTCAGCGAAATGATGCGCTCGCGCCAGCCGTGGCGTTCCGGCTGTTGCCGGACGGGGGAGACGTAGAGACTGACGACAAGGATGCCGGCGATGAATACCAGGGTCGAGAGAATGCCCGGAATGATGCCTGCGATGAGCATTTTGCCGGCGGAAACTTCGGTCAGTGCGGCATAGAAGATCAGCAGCACGCTGGGCGGAATCAGTACCCCGAGTACGCCGCCGGCCGCTACCGAGCCGGTGCTCAGCCGGCGGTCGTAGCCAGCCTTGTTCATCTCCGGAATGGCTACCGCCCCGACGGTCGCCGCAGTCGCTACGCTCGATCCGGAGGTGGCGGCAAAGCCGGCGCTGGTAAGGACGCTGGCGACTGCCAGTCCGCCGGGCAAATGGCCTACCCACTTGCGTGCCACGTTGAAGAGCCGCTGTCCAACGCCCGCCTGCTGGGCGAGGTTGCCCATCAGGATGAACAGGGGAATCACCGTGAGCAGGTAGATCGCGGTCTGCGAGTATGAGAACGCTTTAAGTCTGTTGAGCACGAAGGCCAAGTCCTCGACCATCGCAATGCCGAACACGCCGGCCAGGGCGAGTGCGGCGAAGACCGGGGTACCCACGGCCAGCAGGACGAAGATCAGTGCGGTGGCCAGGACGGTTACGGTGATCTCATCCATGATTGCCGGACTCCGAGGGGGTGCAGTTCAGGGGGCGGCAAGCGGATGTGGTGCCGGGGCCTTCGCCGATCAGTGCGCCCAGGGCGGCGAAGCTCATCTGCACGGTGGCGAACCACAGGCCCGCGGCCAGCGCGATCTTGGCCCACCAGATCGGAAACTCGATATGACCCCAGCGGAATTCGCGGATGGCAAAGGCGCGTGCCGCATCCTCGCTGGCGGGCAGGGCAAGCAAGCCCAGGGCGAGCGCTGCGGATGCCCAGGCGAGCGTATCCATGATGCGGCGTACGCGCGGCGATGCGATCTGGGTGAGCGCTGTGACGCGGATGTGTGCGTCGTCGAGCTGGGTCCAGCCCAGTCCGAGGAAAACGATCAGGGCCATGGCGATCTCGGAGAGTTCGAAAATGCCGGAGATCGGCTTGCCGGTGATCGCACGGATGGTGACATCCACGGTGGTGGCCAGCATCAGGAAGGCCATGAACAACAGTGCCATCCGTCCCAGCAGGTCGGAGGTGGCCCGGAGGGCCGTTCGGACGAAATACATGATTGCGGTCCCGGGAGTGCGTGGGGCGCGCCGCCACCCCGGTGAATCGGGCGGTGGCGCGCGTGGCCGGCCTGAGCCGGTGGGTGCTCAGAGCGTTGCGGCGATCTCGATCGGCCGCAGCAACCGCCCGTGGCCGTCGTACTTGCGTACCGCCTCGTCGATCAGGGCCTGCATGCGGGCGCCGTCCACGCCGGCCGGACCGGCCACCCGATCGACCCAGCCCTGCACCTGCGCGGGTTGCACCACCGCACGAGCGCGCTGCTTCTCCTCGTCCGAGAGGGCCGTGAAGCGCACGCCCTCGGCTTTGGCCTTGATCACGTACTCGCGTGCTGCTGCGCCGAAGATCTCGGCATACTTACCGGCGTAGATCTCCTCGACAAGTTCGTTGCACACGCGCTGCACATCGGGCGGCATGGCATTCCAGGTGGCGGTGCTGATCACCGTGGCGGACGGCGCGTGCGGGCCGTCACCAATGTCGGTGAAGTGCGGGGCGATCTCGTGAAGCTTGTAGGCGACCGAGGTGATGAAGTCGAAGCCGTACACCCCATCCAGGACACCGCGCTCGAGTGCCGCATAGACTTCCGGAGCAGCCATCGGAACCGCGGTGCCGCCCAGGCGCTCGATGACTTCGGTGGCCACACCGTAGCCCCTGATGCGCTTGCCCTTGATGTCGTCGAGTGTGCGGATCGGCTCGCGGGTGACCAACGGCGCGTAGTACCAGTTGGTCCAGTACATCACCTTGGCGCGGTGGCGTTCTTCCCATTCGCGGCGCAGCGGCTCGAACTGCTGGTATACGTCGCGGCACACCAGTTGCATCGCGTCGGCGCGGTTCATGCGGAAGTACCAGTCGAGTCCTCGGGTCACGGGTAGTTCGGCCTGATAGTAGCCGGGTGCGATCAAGGACATCTCAGAGGTGGTATCGCGCACTGCGGACAGGTGTTCCCCGACCTTGTTGAGCGACTGCGACCAGTAGCGCCGTACCCGTACGTTGCCCTTGGTGCGCCTCTCCAGTTCGGTCAGAAACCACTGGTCCAGGCGCGACGGGCCGGCCGATTCGGATACGTAGCTATCGAACTTGATACTGATCCGCTTCTGGGCGAACGCCGGCAGCGAGAGGCCACCCAGCATTCCGGCGCCGGCAAGCGCCGCGCCACCCTTGAAGAAGGTCCTTCTATCCATGTTGTCTCTCCTCCTGAACGGCCAGACGTACGCCGGCCTGTGGTCTTACGCCAGCAACTGCTTGCGTAGCTCGGTCTTCAGCACCTTGCCGTAGCTGTTCTTCGGCAGTTCGGTGCAGAACACATACTTCTTGGGTTTCTTGAACGAGGCGATGTGCTGACGGCACCAGTGCTCCAGCGTCGCCTCGCCGAGCGTCACGCCGGCCTGGGGCACCACGAAGGCGACGACGATCTCGCCCCATTCCGCGTCGCGTTCGCCGACCACCGAGACTTCCGCGACCGCCTCGTGCCGGGCGAGGACTTCCTCGACCTCGCGCGGGTAGATGTTGGTGCCGCCGGAAATGATCACGTCCTTGCTGCGGTCGGTCAGCGTGAGGAAGCCGTCCTCGCTCAGGTAGCCGACGTCGCCGGTGCGCAGCCAGCCGTCGACGATGCTCTGGCGGGTGGCCTCCTCGTTGCGCCAGTAGCCGCGCATCACCGTCGCCCCGCGCACGGCCACTTCGCCCGGCACGCCCGGCGGCAGCGGGTTCATCTGTTCATCGACCACCTTCACCTCCACGCAGGACTGCGCCGTGCCCACCGAGGCCAGGATGTGGTCGCGTTGCGGATGGTCGGGCCCGGCCACCAGGCTGCGGCCCAGCGCGGTGATCGTCATCGGACTCTCGCCCTGGCCGTAGATCTGGATGAAGCGTGGCCCGAGAACGGCCAGCGCCTCCTTGATGTCGGCGACGTACATCGGCCCGCCGCCGTAGATCACCGACTTGATGCCGTCGCCGGTGCTGCCGCTGCGACGTGCCTCGTCGACCATGCGCTTGATCATGGTGGGCGCGGCGAACATCGACACCTGGCGCAGCGTGCGGGCCAGCGCGAAGATCTCCGCGGCGTCGAAGCCGCGCGATTCCGGCACCACGTGGCGCGCCGCGTGGCGCACGTGGATGAAGTTGTACAGGCCCGCGCCGTGCGACATCGGGGCGGCGTAGAGCGCCGCGTCGGCCGGCGAGACCGGGTCGACGTCGATCGGGTAGCTGGTGCTCATCGCCACCAGGTTGGCGTGCGAGAGCATCACGCCCTTCGGCCGCCCCGTGGTGCCGGAGGTGTAGAACAGCCAGGCGAGATCGTCGGGC
>JAUVWV010000386.1 GCA_030603925.1 Thauera sp.
AACGAAAAAACCACGCGTGATGCGTGGTTCTTCGGGTGCGTCCGCTACGGCAGCGGGCGGGGTGGCAGGCTGGTGCCCGGAGCGGGGATCGAACCCGCACGGCTTGCGCCGAGGGATTTTAAGTCCCTTGTGTCTACCAGTTTCACCATCCGGGCTGCAAGGGTCAGCGGCCTTGCTCCGGCAGCACGATGTTGACTTCCAGGACCTCGTAGTTGTCCTGCTTTTCCAGCTGCACCTTGATGTCGTCCGGATTGACCGCGACGTACTTCGAGATGACCTGGATCAGCTCCTGCTGCAGGGCGGGGAGGAAGTCTGCGGCGCCGGAGGTGCCGCTGCGTTCGTGGGCGATGAGCAGGGAGAGGCGGTTCTTGGCGATTTCCGCGGTCTTCTTCTTTTCGCCGAAGAGTCGGGCGAGCAGGGACATGTCACTTGCCTCCGAACAGGCGCTTGATCAGGCCCGGCTTTTCATAGTTGACGAAGCGCAGCTCGCGTTCTTCGCCGAGGAAGCGCGCGACCACGTCGTGATAGGCCTCGGAGACGTCGGTGCCCTTCAGGTGGATGGCCGGGGTGCCCTGGTTGGAGGCGTGCAGCACCGATTCGGATTCGGGGATCACGCCGATCAGCGCCACGCGCAGCAACTCCTGCACGTCCTTGTAGGAGAGCATCTCGCCTTCCTCGACGCGCTTGGGCGAGTAGCGGGTGAGCAGGAGGTGCTCCTTGACCGGTTCGCGGCCTTCCGAGGCGCGGCGGCTCTTGGACTGCAGGATGCCCAGGATGCGGTCGGAGTCGCGCACCGAGGAAACTTCCGGGTTGGTGGTGACGATGGCCTCGTCGGCAAAGGTGAGCGCCATTACCGCGCCGCGTTCGATGCCGGCGGGCGAATCGCACACCACGTAGTCGAAGCCCATGTGTTCGAGGTCCTTGAGCACCGCTTCCACGCCTTCTTCGGTGAGCGCGTCCTTGTCGCGGGTCTGCGAGGCGGGCAGCACGAAGAGGTTCTCGCAGTGCTTGTCCTTGATCAGCGCCTGGGTGAGTTTGGCTTCGCCGTTGATGACGTTGACCAGGTCATACACCACGCGGCGTTCGCAGCCCATGATCAGGTCGAGGTTGCGCAGGCCGACGTCGAAGTCGATGACCGCGGTCTTGAAGCCGCGCAGCGCGAGGCCCGAGGAGAAGGCTGCGCTGGTGGTGGTCTTGCCCACACCGCCCTTGCCGGATGTAACGACGATGACTCTCACGGTTTCCCCTTGATTTGATTAGTCCAGCTGCAGCGGCTGGAGGTCGAGTGTGTGTTCGTTGGCCGGGCCGCTCAGCTTCACGTGGGCGGCGCGCCCGGCGAGCTGTTCGGGAATGCCTTTCTCGAAGGTGCGATAGACGCCGGCGATGGAGACCAGTTCCGGGCCGAAGTTGCTGGCGATGATGCGCGCGGCGGTGTCGCCCTGCGCGCCGGCCAGCGCGCGTCCGCGCAGCGGGCCGTAGCAGTGGATGCTGCCGTCGGCGATGACCTCGGCGCCATGGCTCACGCCGGCCAGCACGACCAGGTCGCCGCCGCGTGCATAGACCTGCTGGCCGGAGCGCAGCGGGCGGTCTATGAACATGGTGCCGGCGGCGATCGGCGCGGCGGCGGGCGGTTGCGCTGCGGCGGGCGGGGGCTCGCTGCGCGCGGCGGGTGCGGCGGCGGGCGGGCCCTGGCGGTCGCGCAGTTCGGCATTGTCGAGCACGGCCAGGCCGGCGCGGCGGGCGCCGTCGAGCAGGTCGGCGGAGAGATTGCGCACGCCCACCGGCTGCAACTGGTAGCGCCGCAGCAGGCTCAGCAGGCCGGCCCAGTCGAGGCGCGCAGGTTGCGCGGCCAGGCTGCCGAAGTCCAGTACCGCTGCCTCGCCGCTGAAGAAGTCCGGCATGCCGCCGTGCATCTTGTGCAGGGCGTCGGCCCGCGCCGCGGGTGC
>JAUVWV010000073.1 GCA_030603925.1 Thauera sp.
CTCGCTGCCGCCGTCGGGCGGCACGGCGCGCCGGCCGGGCACGGCGGCCAGATGGGCCGCGTGCAGGCGGCGCGCCAGCTCCTGATCCTCGCCCTGGATGTGACGCAGCAGCCAGTCGCCGAGGAAGGCGAGCAGCTGGCGGCCGTCCGGCACCGCGTTCTCGCTCAGCTCGTCGAGCATGTCGCCCACATGGGCGAGGAAGCGCTCGTGGTTGTCGTGATGCCGCCCGGTGTAGTCCGGCGCCAGGCCGCACAGCGCCATCAGCGCCTCTTCGGTGCCGAAGTGCACCTCGGCATAGTCCTTCAGGTAGCCCAGCAGCAGGCGCACCTCGTCCGCGCTGAGCGCCGCATCGCCCGCCAGCCGGTGCGCGGCGGCATTGACCAGTTCGACCAGCCCGCGATGCTGGCTGTCGATCACGTCGATATCGGTCTTGAGCGCATCGCTCCACGCCAGAAGTTGCATCCGCCTCGCCTCGGGATTCATGGGCAACGCGGCCGATGGACGGCCGCAGTTTCGTGGGCTGGATTCTCACGAACACGACCGCCGGACATCTTGATTGAAGTCAAGTCCGGCTCAGTGCACCATGCGCCCCGGTATGGAATCCGGCCGCGCTCATTCCGGCCAGGGCGGCGTGCGGAAGGCTTCGACCAGATGGTCGATCAACAGGCGCACCTTGGGCGAGACGTGCTTGCGCGTGGGGTACACCGCATAGATGCCCAGTTCCACCGAGCGCCAGGCCGGCAGCACCTCCACCAGGCGGCCGGCGGCCAGGTGCGGGCCGACCAGGAAGCCCGGCTGCAGCACGATGCCCTGGTGCTGCAGCGCGGCGGCCACGCAGGTGTCGCCGTTGTTGCTGCGCCCGAGCGGGCGGATGCGCGCGCTGACCAGCCCCTCCGGCCCCTCGAAGGGCCACTGGTCGCCACCGGCGAAGTGGCTGTAGGCCCACACCGCGTGCTGCGCCAGGTCGGACGGATGGACGGGGGTACCGGCGCGCGCCAGGTACTGCGGCGAGGCGCACAGCCGCAGCCGGGTGGACGACAGCCTGCGGCTGATCAGCGTCGAGCTGGGCAGGCGCGCAATGCGCACCGCCAGATCGTAGCCCTCCTCCACCAGATCCACCACGCGGTCGGCCAGGGTCACATCCAGCGTCACCTGCGGGTGTGCCGCGCTGAAGGCGGCCCACAGCGGCGCCAGATGGAGGATGCCGAAGGTCACCGGCGCATTGATCCGCAGCTGGCCCACCGCCTGACCGCTGCGCGCCGTGGCCTCGGCTTCGGCCTCGTCCATTTCGTCCAGCAGCGCCTTGCAGCGCGCGTAGAACACCTCGCCTTCACCGGTCAGCGACAGGCGCCGCGTGGTGCGATGCAACAGGCGCACGCCGAGCCGACGCTCCAGCTCCGCGACATGGCGCGACACCGCCGGGCGGGAGGCATCGAGCGCATCGGCGGCAGCGGCAAAGCTGCCGTGCTCGACCACGGCAACAAAGGTCTGCATCTGCTGGAGGCGATCCATTATTCCGATCTACGAAATAGTTGATGCCATTCTAGCTTCTTTATCCTGAATATCGACTTTATTAAAGTCACATCCATGCCCGGCACACGCCGGGCAGCACAACACAACCCAAGCACAGCCCGGCACGTCGCACAAGGACGCAAGACCGGCAGACCCCAGGAGAGTACACATGAGCACCCGACTGATCCAACGCCTTCTCGCCACCGACGCCGGCTGGGCCCCGCTGGCCCTGCGCATCCCGGTAGGCATCATCTTCATCGCGCATGGCGCGCAGAAACTGTTCGCCTGGTTCGGCGGCTACGGGCTGTCCGGCACGGGCCAGTGGATGGATTCCATCGGCCTGTCGCCCGGCTACCTGATGGCCCTGCTCGCCGGCGGCGCCGAGTTCTTCGGCGGACTGGCCCTGCTGCTCGGCCTGCTGGTGCGCCCGGCCGCCGCCGCGCTGGCCTTTGCCATGCTGGTGGCGATCTTCGCGGTGCATGCCGGCAACGGCCTGTTCAGGAGCAACAACGGCTACGAGTTCGGCCTGGCCCTGCTCGCCGCTTCGCTCTCGCTGGTGTTCAGCGGTGCCGGACGCGCCTCGCTCGACCGCATGCTGGCACCGGCCGGCCACTGATCCGCCCCCGCCCCGCCGCCCGGCGGGGCGTCCGCCATGCCCTTAGCCCGCATTTCTCACACTGGCACGTCACGAGGGGGTCGAGGCGCCCGCAGTAGGGACGGTGTGAAAAATGCGGGCTAGAACCAAGGAGCCCCGCCATGCATCGCCTGCCCAGCCTGTTCGTCTCCCACGGCGCGCCCACCTTCGCCCTGGCACCCGGCACCGCCGGCGTACGGCTGGGCGAGCTGGGGCGCCGCCTGCCGCGCCCGCAGGCCGTGCTGGTGGTCTCGCCGCACTGGACCACCCTGCAGCCGCGCGTCGGCACCGCCGCGCGGCCGCGCATCCTGCACGACTTCGGCGGCTTCGACGAAGCGCTGTACGGCCTCGACTACCCCGCCGCCGGCCACCCCGCATTGGCCGCGCGCACCCTGGCACTGCTGGAAACGGCCGGCTGGCAGGCGAGTGCCGACGCGCAACGCGGCCTCGACCACGGTGCCTGGGTACCGCTGCTGCACCTCTACCCGCAGGCCGACGTGCCGGTGTTCCAGGTGTCCCTGCCCGCGGGCCTGGATGCCGACGGCGCCTGGCTGCTCGGCCGCAGCCTGGCACCGCTGTCGACCGCCGGCGTGCTGATCGTCGGCTCGGGCAGCCTCACCCACAACCTGCACGACGTGCGCGGCATCGACCACCCGGCGCAGGCCTACGCCACCGAGTTCGCCGCCTGGGTCGGCGACGCCGTACGCAGCGGAGCGCACGAGCGCCTGCGCCGCGCACTGGACAGTGCGCCGCACGCGCAGCGCGCCCATCCCACCCCGGAGCATTTCTGGCCGCTGCTGGTGGCCGCCGGTGCAGCGCGGCCGGGCAGCGCCGGCCACGTACTGGCGGGCGGCATCGCACATGGCGCGCTGGCCATGGATGCCTGCCTGTTCGGCGATCTCCCCGCGCCGCCGGCAGGCGCCACCGCGCATTGATCGCCGGCGGCGCGGAACGGCTCCGCCCGCACGGCGGTCGAACCGGGGCAGCCTGTCCCGATGGAGTCCAAGCGTGAGCGCACACCCCACCCCTTCGTACCGCCGCCGCGTACTCGGTTCGCTCGCGGCCGGCACCCTGCTGGCCGGCGTCGCGCGCGCCCACGCGGCGGGCGCGCTGTGCGGCCCGACCGGTTCGAGCACCGCCGGCCCCTTCTACGTGCGCAATGCGCCGCAGACCACGCAGATCAACCGTCACGGCCTGCCGGGCACGCCGATGCAGGTGAGCGGCACCATCTATGGCGGCACGGACGGACGCCAGCCGCTGGCCGGCGCGGTGATCGAAATCTGGCACTGCGACGCCGCCGGGCAGTACCACCCGAACGGCAGCGGCGAACTGGCCGACTATCTGGCCACGGACGTCGACCTGCGCGGCATCGGCCTCAGCGACGCCGAAGGCCGCTACCGCTTCGACAGCATCGTACCGGCGCACTACGGCAACCGCCGTCGCCACATCCACTGGCGCATCGTGGCGCCCGGCCACCGCCCGCTGGTCACCCAGTCCTACTGGCTGGAGGAGAAGGGTACGGCGCGCGAACGGCGCGATTTCGTGGACCGCAATGTGGAAGACTGCCGCTGGGTGCGCTTCGACACCGATGCTGCGGGCGTGGCGGTGGGGCGCTTCGATATCGTGCTGGTGGCACTCGCCTGAGTGCGGCCCGGCCCGCGTTCCTCCCCGCGCACGGGCGTACGGCGCGCCGCAGTAGTGACGGGGTGCGCAATGCGGGCTAAAGTCTGTCCCCCGTCCCTGCGCCGCAACCGATGAAGCTCCTGGCCTCGCTCTCCGCCCTGCTCGGCCCCGCACCGCAGCCCGATGCCGCCGTTCGCGCGGGGCTGCGCCGCATCGCCGAGTTGCTCGGCCCCGCGCTGGCCGCCGAGCGCGCCTTCGAGCGCCGCCTGGCCGGCCCGGTGGCGCACGCCCTGGCCTACTGCGACAGCCTGGTCGGCGCGCTGCCGCCCAGCATCGACATCCACCGTCCGGCCTTTGCGGAGAATCCGCTGGTGCACGCGCTGTTCGCCACGGCGGACGACATCGGCGCGATGCTCGGTCGCAGTCCGGCGCTGCGCGACTACCTCGAACAGCCGCAGGCCTGGCTGGGCGAACACTGTCATGCGCTGATGGCCGCGCGCCGTCACGAGAAGGAGGTGCTGGGCGTGGCCCGGCAGGGCCAGGTGCTCGCCACCGACGTGCCGCAGCGCCTGCTGTATTTCTCCGACCAGACCATCGCGCTGCCCGCGGGCGACGAGCAGCAGGCGCGCCAGCGCCTGCGCGAGGCGGCCTTCGACAGCCTGCTGCAGACCTTTGCCGAACACATCGAGGGCCTGCGCCGCGAGCGTGAAACCCTGCAGGTCGAGCGCGAGTTCGAGAAGACCCGCCTGCGCGCCGCCCCGGGCGGCGGCGCGGCCGACGAGCGGGCACGCCGCACGCGCCGCATCGAGGAACTCGACGCCTGCCTGCGCGCGCATGCCGACGCCCTGCTGCCGGCACGGCAGATCGTTGCACTGGCCGATTTCCTCATGGCGCCGCAACAGGCGCTGAGCATGTCGCCGGTGTCGTTCCGCGTGGATCGCGGCGGCGCGCTGGCGATCGATGGCCATGCCGCCGGCGCCGATGCGCGCAGCGTCTCCTTCATGGAACTCGCCTCGCGCGACCGCCGCCGCCACGTCGTGGTGCCGGTGCGCATCCCCTGCGACGAACTGCGTCAGGCGCTGGCGCAGGCGCGCGTCGAGCGCGACCGCATCATCCTGATCTGACACCGCCCCGCACTGTGTGAAGAAGTCGTAGCGCGCGGGTCGCGGCAGCGCGCACCGCGCACTCGATCCATAGGCGCATCTCAGCCCGCTGCGGTGGGCAGGTAGAGGCTCTCCTTGATCTCCTCCATCACCACATAGCTGCGCGACTCGGCGGCGGCCGGCAGCTTCAGCAGGAGGTTGCCGAGCAGGCGGCGGTACTCGCCCATCTCGGCGATGCGTGCCTTCACCAGGTAGTCGAAGTCGCCCGACACCAGGTGGCACTCCATCACCTCCGGCACGTAGCGGATCTCGTTCTTGACGCGCTCGAAGACTTCGCCCGACTTCGCCGAGAGCTTGATCTCGACGAACACCAGCAGGCCGCGCCCGAGCGCATGCGGATTGACCCGCGCGTGATAGCCGGTGATCACCCCGTCGCGCTCCAGGCGGCGCACCCGCTCGGTGCACGGCGTGGCCGACAGGCCCACCTTGTCGGCCAGATCGGTCATCGCGATACGGGCGTTCTTCTGCAGGATGTCGAGGATCTTCAGGTCGATACGGTCGAGTTCGCGCATTTCACTTTCATCCGGCGATTGGGCGGCTCATTGCAGTGTAATTCACTGCCGTAAACTAATAAGTAAGTGAATTTAACTACAAACAGACGTCTAGACTTTGCACATTCAAGGCAAGCATAGCCTACGGAGGCAGACATGCACGTGATCGTTCTGGGCAGCGGCGTCATCGGCACCACCACCGCCTACTATCTGGCGCGCGCCGGCGCCCGCGTCACCGTACTGGATCGCCAGCCCGGCCCGGCGATGGAAACCAGCCATGCCAACGCCGGCCAGGTGTCGCCCGGCTACTCCACGCCGTGGGCCGCCCCGGGCATTCCGCTGAAGGCCATGAAGTGGCTGTTCCAGCGTCACGCCCCGCTCGCCCTGCGCGCCGACGGCAGCCTGTTCCAGCTGCAGTGGATGCTGGCCATGCTGCGCAACTGCACGCCAGGCGCCTACGCGGTGAACAAGGAACGCATGATGCGGCTGTCCGAATACAGCCGCGACTGCCTGCGCGAACTGCGCGCCGAGACCGGCATCCGCTACGAGGAACGCACCCGCGGCACGCTACAGCTGTTCCGCACCCAGGCCCAGGTAGACGCCGCCGCGCGCGACATCGCGGTGCTGCAGGAATGCGGCATGCCCTTCGAACTGCTGGAGCGCGACGCGCTCGCTGGCGCCGAACCCGCACTCGCCCGGGTGCGCGAGCGCCTGGCCGGGGGCTTGCGCCTGCCCAACGACGAAACCGGCGACTGCGCGCTGTTCACCCGCCGGCTGGCCGAACTGGCCAGCGGCCTGGGCGTGGACTTCCGCTACGAGCAGGCGGTGGAGGGCTTCGAATTCGCCGACGGCCGGGTGCGCGCGGTGCGCGTGGGCGGCCAGACGCTGATCGCCGACCGCTACGTGCTGGCCTTCGGCAGCTATTCGCGCCCCGTCCTGCAGCAGCTCGGCCTGCGCATCCCGGTGTATCCGGTGAAGGGCTACTCGCTCACCGTGCCGCTGGTCGATGCCGCGGCCGCACCGGTATCCACCGTGCTCGACGAGACCTACAAGGTGGCGGTGACCCGCTTCGACGACCGTATCCGCGTCGGCGGCATGGCGGAGCTCGCCGGCTTCGACCTGTCGCTCAACCCGCGCCGCCGTGCCACCCTGGAAATGGTGGCGCACGACCTGTTCCCCGGCGCGGGCGACCTGCCGCGTGCCGAGTTCTGGACCGGCCTTCGCCCGATGACCCCGGACAGCACGCCCATCGTCGGCGCCACGCCGATTCCCGGCCTCTATCTCAACACCGGCCACGGCACCCTGGGGTGGACCATGGCCTGCGGATCCGGCCGCCTGCTGGCCGACCTGGTCACCGGGCGCAACCCGGCGATCCGCGCCGACGACCTCTCCATGGCGCGCTACGCAGCCGGCGCGCAAGGCGGCGCAAGCCCGTATCCGCGCACCGTCCGCGCCTGAGGCAGCGCGGACCCGCGCGCGGCAATATCGCGCGGGTGAGAAAAATTCCCGTTTGCTGAACAGGGTCGCTGCACGGCGACAGGCGAAACTGGCATAGTGCGCAGGTCATAGTCCAGCGCACGACGATGCCCCGACTTCGCGCCCCTCTTGCCGTGCTGCTGGCGCTTGCCGCGCTTGGCGCGGCGTTCGCCGGCCTGCGTCCCGCCCCAGTCGAACCGATCCGGCTGGGGGTGTTGCACGCGCAGAGCGGGGTCATCGGCGAGAGCGGACGCAATCTGGTCGACGCGATCCGGCTGGCCGCAGAGCAGATCAACGCCGCCGGCGGCGTACTCGGCCGGCCGCTGGAACTGGTGGTCGCCGATACGCGCTCGGACGATGCGCACGCGGCCCGGGAGGCGGAACGCCTGATCGACGAGGAAGGTGTCGAGGCGCTGTTCGGCTGCTGGACCTCGGCCTGCCGCAAGGCCGTCCTGCCGGTGGTCGAACGCCACCGCAGCCTGCTGCTCTATCCGCTGCAGTACGAGGGCATGGAGCAGTCGCCCAACGTGGTGTATCTCGGTGCGGCCCCCAACCAGCAGATCCTTCCCGGCGCGCGCTGGGCCATCGATACCTACGGTCCACGCATCTACCTGCTCGGCTCCGACTACATCTACCCTCGCACCGCCAACCGGCTGATCCGCGACCTCGTCGATGCCGCTGGCGGGCAGGTGCTGGCCGAGCGCCACCTGCCGCTGAGCGCTACCGATTTCAGCGTGACCGTGGCGGAGATCCGCAGGCTGGCACCCGACGTACTCCTCAACACCACCAACGGCGCGGCCAACCGCCACCTGTTCGCCGCGCTCGCCGAGGCCGGACTGGGCAGCGTGCCGGTGGTCTCCTTCAGCATCGCCGAGCCCGAACTGCAGGCGATCGGCGCCGCCCACCACCACCCCGCCCATCATGCGGTGTGGGGCTACTTCCAGGCGCTGCCCGATGCGGCGAACCAGCAGTTCGTCGCCGCCTTCAAGGCGCGTTTTGGCCCCGCACGGGCGGTCAGCGATCCGATCGTCGCAAGCTACAACAGCGTGCTGCTGTGGGCCGCCGCAGCACGCGATGCGGACTCGCCCGCAGCCGAACAGGTGAACCGCGCGATCGGGCGGACGAGCCTGGCCGACCCCTCCGGCATCCTCGCCATCGACGCGGCGACCCGCCACCTGTGGCGCCGCGTTTATCTCGGACATGCGCGCGCCGACGGCCAGTTCGACGTCCAGGAGTTGTCCGAGGCCCCGGTGCGGCCGGCCCCCTTCCCCCCTTACCGCAATCGCGAGCACTGGCTGCAACTGGTGCGCGAGATGCACACCGATGCATCCGGCCGCAGCGCGGAGGGGCTGCGATGAAGCAGCTCAGTCTGGCGCTGCGCCTCGCCCTCGGCTTCCTGCTGGTGGCGATGCTGCCGCTCGCCGGCCTGGCCTGGTACTACCTGCACACCTTCGAGCAGGCCTTGAGCGCGTCCGTGCTGCAGAACCTGTCTTCCGTCTCGCTGAAGAAGACCGACCAGATCGACGACTTCATCAACGAACGCCTGGCCGACGCGCGCGCGCATGCCATCCAGACCCCGGTAAAGGACGCCTTGCAGGCACTGGGCGAGGCCTTTCGCCGTGCCGGGCTGCCGGCAGCCGGCAGCGTGGCCGCACGCCACCGTGCGGCGCTCGCCGCGCTGGGCGAGCGCAGCGAGTACCACGACCTGCTGCTGATCGATCCGCTCGGCAACGTGGTGTTCTCCCTCAGGCACGAGAGCGACCTCGGCAGCAACCTGCTGCACGGCCCCCTGCGCGACAGCCAGCTCGCTGCGGGCTTCCGCCAGGCAATGACCTTCCTGCACATCGACCTGAGCCGCTTCGCGCCCTACTCGCCCTCGTCCGGCGAGGCCGCGGCCTTCGTCGTCGCTCCGGTACTGGAGCAGGGACGCCCGCTCGGCGCACTGGCACTGCAGGTGAATCTATCCACCCTGATGCCGGTGGTCACCGACCGTACCGGCCTGGGAGAAAGCGGCGAGACGGTACTGGCCGTGCTCGAAGGCGAGCAGGTGCGCTACACCGCACCGCTGGCGAAGCACCCGGGCGAGGCGTTCAGCATTGTCACGCCGCTGCCGCAGGCCTCCGTGCCCATGCAACGGGCGCTGGCCGGCGAGAACGGCCGCGGCATGGCACTTGATCACGCCGGCACCCCGGTGGCGGCCGCCTGGCACTATCTCCCCGCCCTGGGCTGGGGCATGGTGGTAAAGATCGATGCGGCCGAAGCACTCGGCCCGTTCCGCGCCAAGCAGCGCGCAACGGTGACGGCCTTTGCCATCTTCCTGCTGCTCTCCGCGGCCATTGCCTTGCTGCTGGGCCGGCGCTTCGTGCGCAGCGAAGGCCTCATCGCCGCGCAGGAAGCGCGCTACCGCGCCATGTTCGGCAGCATGAACGACGGCGTCGCGCTGTACCGCCCGCTACCCGACGGCAGCGAATTCATCCTGCTCGATCTCAACCCGGCCGGCGAGCGCATCGCCGCCGTACAGCGCAGCGCGGCCATCGGGCTGCGTTCGCGCGAGGCCTTCCCCGGCCTGGAAGGCTCGGGCATCTTCGCCGCCTTCCAGCGCGTGCACCGCAACGGCGGCCAGGAGACGGTGGCGCTCACCGACTATCACGCGGGCGACCTCGACCTCTGGGTGGAGAACGACGTGATCCGTCTGCCGGGCGGCGAGATCCTCTCGGTCTTCAAGGACATCACCGCACGCAAGCAGGCCGAGGAAGCCCTCGGCCGCTCCCTCGAACGCCTGCACGAAGCGCAGCGCATCGCTCGCCTGGGCCACTGGTCGCTGGACCTGCGCAGTGGGCAGCTGGAATGGTCGGAGGAGATCTACCGCATCTTCGAACGCAGTCCGGAGGCCTTCACCCCGAGCTACGAAGCCTTTCTTGCCGCCGTGCACCCGGACGACCGCGAGCGCGTGGACAGCTGCTTCAAGGCCCCGCTCGGTACTCGCGAACCGGCCGAGCTCGTCCATCGCCTGCTGTTTGCCGACGGCCGCCTCAAGCACGTGCAGGAGCACTACGTGATCGACCACGACGAGGCCGGCAACGCGCTGCGTGCGCACGGCACGCTGCAGGACATCACCGAACTGCGTCATGCGGAGGAAGCGCTGCGGCTCTACGCCAACATCTTCGAGCACAGCGGCGAAGCGATCATGGTCACCGACCACGACAACCGTATCATTGCGGTGAACCCGGCCTTCACCCGGCAGACCGGCTACGATCTGGCACAGATCGCCGGCTGCGACCCTAGCATCCTGTCGTCCGGCCGCACCCCACGCGAGACCTACACGGCAATGTGGGCCGCACTGGAGGAGCGCGGCTACTGGCAGGGCGAGCTGTGGGACCGCAACCGCAACGGTACGGTGTACCCGAAATGGGCGGCAATCTCGGCGATCCGCGACGTCCAAGGGCGTATCACCCACTACATCGCCGGCTTCACCGACATCAGCGAGCGCAAGGCCGCCGAGGAGCGCATCGAGCACCTCGCCCATCACGACAGCCTGACCGGCCTGTTCAACCGCTACAACCTGGAGATCCGCCTCTCGCAGGCCTTGCTCTCGGCGCACCGCGACGGCTCGCACCTGGCGGTGATGTTCATCGACCTCGATCGCTTCAAGGTGATCAACGACACCCTGGGACACCACATCGGCGACCTGCTGCTGATGGAAGTCGCACATCGCCTGCGGCACTGCGTGCGCGAAAGCGACATCGTCGCGCGGCTGGGCGGCGACGAATTCGTCGTCGTGCTCGGCGGGCTGGCCACACCGGAGGAGGCCTCGCCGGTGGCGGCCAAGATCCTGCACACGCTGGGCCAACCCTACGAGATCGGCCGCGACCGCCTGCACACCAGCCCGAGCATCGGCATCAGCGTCTATCCGGAGGACGGCACCGACAGCGGTACGCTGATGAAGAACGCCGACACCGCGATGTATCACGCCAAGGAGCAGGGGCGGAACAACCTGCAGTACTTCACCGCCGCGCTCAACGCTGCGGCGGGCGAGCGCATGGCACTGGAGCGCGAACTGCGCCTGGCCATCGAAGCGGGCCAGTTCGAACTGCACTACCAGCCCCAGTTCGCCGCCCTGGCGCCCGCCGGCACCCTGCCCTGCGGGGTCGAGGCCCTGGTGCGCTGGCGCCACCCGCAGCGCGGCCTGGTGCCGCCGCTGCGCTTCATCCCGATCGCCGAGGAAACCGGCCTGATCGAAGCCATCGGCACCTGGGTGCTGGATGAAGCCTGCCGCCAGTTCGCCCAGTGGAAGGCCACCGGCAGCGGACCTGCGCGGATATCGGTGAACCTGTCCGCCCACCAGTTGCGCAATCCCGCCCTGGTGGCCAACATCGCCCGCCTGCTGACGCGCTCTGCGCTGAAGGAGGACGACCTGGAACTGGAGATCACCGAGTCAGTGGCGATGAGCGACCCGGCCGGCGCCATCGAGCAACTGCAGGCCTTGCGCGCCATCGGCGTGCGCCTGGCGATCGACGATTTCGGCACCGGCTACTCCTCGCTGGCCTACCTGAAACGCCTGCCCATCCAGGTGCTGAAACTCGACCGCGAATTCGTGCGCGACATCGAGAGCGATCCCAACGATGCGGCGATCAGCGCGGCCACCCTGACCCTGGCGCACAGCCTGGGCCTGGAGGTGGTCGCCGAAGGGGTGGAAACCGAGGCGCAGCGCGAGTTCCTAGTCGCACACCGCTGCGACAAGCTGCAAGGCTACCTGCTCGGCCGCCCGGAACCGGCCGGCGCGCTGCAGGCGCGCTGGGCGGGTACGCCGGCCTGAAACCCGGTCAGCGCTCCGGTTCGCGCATCAGGCGCAGCGCCAGCACGATGCCCAGCGCCGCATTGCCCAGCGCGAACAAGCCGATCAGCAGCATCGCCGGCCAGGCCAGCGGCAGGCTGCGCAGCATCCAGGCCAACCCGGTCGACAACAGGTTGAGCACGATGATCAGCCAGAACAGCGGATTGCGCGGCTGATACAGGCGCGAGAGCTTCATTGCGTCGCCCCGGCCGGGTACGCGCTCAGCGCGAGAACTTGCCCACCAGCTGGGCGAGCTTCTCCTGCTTGCGGCGCTCGGCCTCGTCGGCCTCGCGCTTCGCACGCTGCTGCTGCGCGGCCTTGGCAAAGCGCTCCTTGAGCTGGGTGGCGGCGTGGCTGCGCTGCTCCGCGGTCACCTCGCCGGCAGGCTGGCCGTCGAGGTCGAAACGCGTCTCGCCCTTCTCCACCGCCTTCAGGTAACGCGTGGACGCGGTATGCAGGCGCAGGGCGCTGCGCAGGGCCTTGCGGCTGAACTCGGGAAAGCGCTCGTGGATCGCCGCATCGATGCGGATCGCCAGCGGACGGCATTCCTTGAAGGTCGGCGAAACCGCCTGCAGCTTCTTCAGCAGCTCGCGCGGTTCGATCGCGACTTGCGGGCTGGCGGTTTGCTCAACGGCGGATTGCGGATCCGGGGCGGTATCGGTGGTCATCGGGCGGGGCGGGACGATTGGAAGGGGCGGGCGCACGGCGCACAAGGCATTGCCGCAGGCCCGGCCGGCATTCTACCGCAGCCCGGCGGCAGGCGGACGCCCGGCGAAGCGGTCCGCCCACCACAGACGCAGGCGCAGACCCGGCCCGGTGGTGTAGCCCATCTCGGCAAAGCGGATCTGTCCATGGCGGTCGATGATGACGAAGGCCGGCACGCCGCGCAGGCCATAGCGCGCGGCAATCGCGCCATCGCTGTCCACCGCGCTCTGCCAGGCCAGTCCGCGCTCGGCGAGATGGGCGGCAACCTGCTCCGCACCGCCCGATTGCATGGCCACGGTGAGCACCGGCCAGTCGCGCTGCAGGCGGTCCACCGTGCCCTCGCTGGCGCGGCACAGCGGGCACCACTCGGCCCAGAAATACAGCGCCACGGCGCGCTGCGGATGGGCCGCCCGCCAGCCTTCGAGCGACACCGTGCCGCCATCGTGCCGCGCGGTGCTGAACGCCGGCGCCGGCCCGCTCGGCACGTCGCGCGTCTGCCACAGCCCCACGCCGGCCACCAGCGCGCCGATCAACGCGAGGTCCACCAGCCAGCGCAGCCAACGACGCCGACGCCGTGGCGGCGCGCCCGGCGCCCCCTCGGGGGCCTGCCCGTCAGGCCTGTTCATGCCTGAACGCCGCCGCCCCGTCGCGCCTTGATGGCGACGGTTGTTGTGTGCGCCGGCTTGGTGCAAGCTGAACCCCGTGCCCGCCCCGCGGCACTCCCGCTCCACCGCCCATGTCCGTCCTGCGTCTGGTTCCAGTCATCTATCTGCTCATGTTGCCGGTCACCGGGATGGTACCGGTATTGCACGAACTGACGGTGGGACGGCATCCGGAAACCGGCGACCTGGCCCGCCACCTGTTCATGTCGGTGAACATGATCGGCGCGCTGCTGGCCGCCCCGCTCGCCGGCCTGGCCTCCGACAGCCTGGGGCGCCGCGTGCCGCTGATTGCCGGCGCACTCGTGCTCAACGGAATGACCCTGCTGCTGATCGCCGGCGACTGGTCCTACGGCACCCTGCTCGCGCTGCGCTTCGTCGAAGGCTGCGCGCACATGACCGCGCTGTCGCTGCTGATGACCCTGGGCGCCGACCACGGCCGCAGCCACGGCATGGGCGC
>JAUVWV010000103.1 GCA_030603925.1 Thauera sp.
CCCCACCCCAAGACCTACGGCTACTCCTACGCCTAGGCCTACTCCGACTCCAACACCTACTCCGACAGGAGTGCCTACTCCGACTCCGACTCCAACAGCAACACCGACACCGATTCCAACCCCAACCCCAACCCCAACCCTCCGATACCAGACCGGCATCTGCCACTCATAACAAGGGGGGCGAAGGTCAGATTGTCATTCAACGAGAAAGGAAACGGACCATGGAAGACGTAGTCATCGTTGCCGCCGCGCGCACTGCTGTTGGCAAGTTCGGAGGTGCCCTCGCAAAAGTCGCTGCACCTGATCTGGGTGCCACCGTCATCAAGGCCTTGCTGGAACGCGTCGGCATCAGTGGAGACATGGTCGACGAGGTCATCCTCGGCCAGGTACTGACCGCCGGCGGCGGCCAAAACCCGGCGCGTCAGGCGGTGATCAAGTCCGGCCTGCCGATCGGCGTGCCGGCTTTCGTTGTCGGCAAGGTCTGCGGCTCGGGCCTCAAGGCCACCCATCTGGCCGCGCAGGCCATCCGTTGCGGCGATGCGGACATCGTCATCGCCGGCGGCCAGGAGAACATGAGCGCTTCGCCGCATGTGGTGATGGGCTCGCGCGATGGCCAGCGCATGGGCGACTGGAAGATGGTCGACACGATGATCAACGACGGCCTGTGGGATGCCTACAACCACTACCACATGGGCACCACTGCCGAAAACGTTGCCAAAAAATACGGCATCTCGCGAGAGGAGCAGGATGCCTTCGCCGCTGCATCCCAGCAGAAGGCCGAGGCCGCGCAAAAGGCCGGCCGCTTCAAGGACGAGATCGTCCCTGTGGAGATCGTCAGCCGCAAGGGCAAGGTGGTGTTCGACACCGACGAATTCATCAAGCACGGCACGACGGCCGAATCGCTCGCCGGCCTCAAGCCCGCGTTCGAAAAGGCAGGGTCGGTGACGGCCGGCAACGCCTCGGGGATCAACGACGGCGCTGCCGCGGTGCTGATGATGTCCGCGAGCAAGGCGAAGGCGCTCGGCCTCCAGCCGCTCGCCCGCATCGCCGCCTACGCCTCCGCCGGCCTCGAACCCACGATCATGGGCATGGGCCCGGTGCCCGCCTCGAAGCTGTGCCTGCACAAGGCCGGCTGGACGGCCGACCAGCTCGACCTCATGGAGATCAACGAAGCCTTCGCGGCGCAGGCCTGCGCGGTAAACAAGGAAATGGGCTGGGACACCAGCAAGATCAACGTCAATGGCGGCGCGATCGCGATCGGGCACCCGATCGGCGCATCCGGATGCCGCGTGCTGGTCACGCTGATCCACGAAATGATTCGGCGCGATGCACGCCGTGGCCTCGCCTCGCTCTGCATCGGCGGCGGAATGGGCGTCGCACTTGCCATCGAACGCTGAATCCAATCCTGAACGACGCGACTGAGGAGACGAACATGAGCAATGCACGTGTGGTGCTGGTTACGGGTGGCATGGGTGGCCTGGGTGAGGTCATCTCCACCAAGATGTCCGCGGCAGGTTACCGGGTGGCCGTTACGTATTCGCCCGGAAATACGAAACATGCGGAGTGGGTCGCCGACATGAAGGCAAGGGGGCACGACATTCTCGCTGTGCCTTGCGACGTCGCCGATCTCGAATCATGTACCAAGGCCGTGGCCGAGGTGCGGGAGAAGGTCGGCGAGGTCGATGTGCTGGTTAACAACGCGGGTATCACGCGCGACATGACCTTCAAGAAGATGGACAAGGTCAACTGGGACGCGGTGCTGCGTACCAACCTCGACAGCCTGTTCAACATGAGCAAGCAGGTGGTCGACGGCATGACCGAGCGCGGCTGGGGCCGCGTCATCAACGTGTCCTCGGTCAATGGCAGCAAGGGTGCGTTTGGGCAGACCAACTACTCGGCAGCCAAGTCCGGCGTGCATGGTTTCACCAAGGCGCTGGCGCTCGAGGTGGCGAAGAAGAACGTCACGGTCAACACCATCTCCCCCGGCTATATCGGCACGAAGATGGTCATGGCCATCCCGAAGGAAGTGCTGGACAGCAAGATCCTGCCGCAGATTCCGCTGGGGCGCCTCGGCAAACCGGAGGAGGTGGCCGGCCTGATCATCTACCTGGCATCAGAGGAGGCCGCCTTCGTCACCGGCGCCAACATCGCCATCAACGGCGGACAGCACATGCAGTGAGGTATGTGGGCCCGGGCTTCGCCAGCACACGCGCCACGTCTCCGAGTGCGATTGGCCATGGCGTCTGTCGGAGCTCATTCGGCTTGCTCGGCTTGAACGCACGCACTGCTTCGCCAAAAAAACAGAACAGGGAGAACCCGATGCAAACATCCATGGCTCATGGAACCACGCTTTGTGGAACCCGCGTGGCGCCCAAGTTCGCGAGAGCGCCGATACCGACAGCTCGAGGCCGCGGGCTGCGCAGCGAGGCTTGCCGCTCGGCGCAGCCGCGCCTGCAAGGTCAATCGATTGAGGAGTCGAAGCCATGAGTTTGTTGATCGGAATTCCAAAGGAAACCTTCGCTGGTGAAAAACGCGTGGCGTCCGTTCCCGAGGTCGTGGTGAAGCTCGTCAAGCTGGGTTTTGCCGTCGCGGTCGAAAGCAGCGCCGGAGAAGCGGCGAACTTTGCCGACGATGACTACCGAGCCGCGGGCGCCGAGGTATTACCTGGCGCCGCCGACGTCTGGGCACGGGCCGACATCGTATTCAAGGTGCGCCCGCCCACGCTGGACGAGGTCGGCATGCTGCGCGAGGGCGCGACGCTGATCGGCTTCGTCTGGCCGGCGCAGCACCCCGAGCTGATGGAAGCCTTGCAGGCGCGCAAGGCCACCGTGCTCGCGATCGACTGCCTGCCCCGGCAGCTGAGCCGCGCGCAGAAGATGGACGCCCTGTCGTCCATGGCCGGCATCAGCGGCTACCGCGCGGTGGTCGAGGCGGCGAACGCATTCGGCCGCTTCTTCAATGGCCAGATCACCGCCGCCGGCAAGATCCCGCCGGCCAGGGTCTTCATCGCCGGGGCTGGCGTCGCCGGCCTGGCGGCCAGCGGCACGGCCGCCAACCTGGGCGCGGTCGTGCGCGCCAACGACACCCGCGCCGAGGTCGCCGACCAGGTGGTGTCGCTCGGTGGCGAGTTCGTCAAGGTCGATTACGACGAGGAAGGCTCGGGCGGCGGCGGCTACGCGAAGGTGATGAGCGAGGGCTTCCAGGCGGCGCAGCGCGCGATGTACGCGCGCGAAGCCAAGGACGCCGACATCGTGATCACCACCGCCCTGATTCCGGGCAAACCCGCACCCAAGCTGATCACCGCCGAGATGGTGCAGAGCATGAAGCCGGGCAGCGTGATCGTCGACCTCGCCGCCGAGCAGGGCGGCAACTGCGAGCTCACGGTCCCGGGCGAAGCGGTGGTGCGCCATGGGGTCACGATCATCGGCTACACCGACCTGGTGAGCCGGCTCGCCAGGCAGTCCTCCACCCTGTACTCGAACAACCTCCTCCGCCTCACCGAAGAGCTGTGCAAGGCCAAGGACGGCAACATCGTCGTCAACTTCGAGGACGACGCCATCCGCGGCCTCACCGTGGTCAAGGAAGGCGAGCTCACCTGGCCCGCTCCGCCGCCCAAGCTGCCGGCCGCATCGACCAAGTCGAAGGCTTCGAACGCGCCGATCACCGCGCCCAAGGGCCATGGCCACGGCGCCAGCGAGCCGATGTCGGTGAAGTCGCTGGCGATCGTGTTCGGCGTCGGCGCGCTGCTGTTCCTGCTCGTCGGCCTGTACGCCCCGGCCAGCTTCCTGACCCACTTCACCGTGTTCGTGCTGGCCTGCTTCGTGGGCTACATGGTGGTGTGGAACGTCACGCCCTCGCTGCACACGCCGCTGATGAGCGTCACCAACGCCATCTCGTCGATCATCGCGATCGGCGCCCTGGTGCAGATCGCACCGCCGCTGGCCGAAGGGGCCACTGACCGTCCCGGTGGCCTGATCGGCATCCTCGCCTTCGTGGCCATCACCCTCACCGCCGTGAACATGTTCGGCGGCTTCGCGGTCACCCGTCGCATGCTCGCGATGTTCCGCAAGTAAGGAGAAGACAATGACCTCAAGCATGGCCACTGTCTCGTACATCGGCGCCACCATCCTCTTCATCCTCAGCCTGGGCGGGCTCGCCCACCCGGAGACCGCTCGCCGCGGCAACCTGTTCGGCATCGTCGGCATGGGCATCGCGGTGCTGGCCACCGTGTTCGGCCCGCAGGTGTCGCTGGCCGGCATCCCGTGGATCGTCATCGCCCTCGTCATCGGCGCCGCCGTCGGCCTCTACGCCGCCAAGAAGGTGCAGATGACGCAGATGCCCGAGCTCGTCGCGCTGATGCACAGCCTGGTGGGCCTGGCCGCCTGCCTGGTGGGCTTCGCGAGCTACGTGGACACCTCCCTGGTGTTCCCCACCGCCGCCGAGAAGTCCATCCACGAGGTGGAGATCTACATCGGCATCCTGATCGGTGCGGTCACCTTCTCCGGCTCGCTGATCGCCTTCGGCAAGCTCTCCGGCAAGATCGGCGGCAAGCCGCTGTTGCTGCCGGCGCGGCATTTCCTCAACCTGTTCGGCCTCGTGCTGGTGATCCTGCTCGGCAACTGGTTCCTCAACACGCACTCGACCGGCGTCGGCGTGACGCTGCTGCTGGTGATGACCGTGATCGCCCTTGCCTTCGGCGTGCACATGGTGATGGCGATCGGTGGCGCCGACATGCCGGTGGTGGTGTCGATGCTCAACAGCTACTCCGGCTGGGCCGCGGCGGCCACCGGCTTCATGCTCGGCAACGACCTGCTGATCGTCGTCGGCGCGCTGGTCGGCTCCTCGGGCGCGATCCTGTCCTACATCATGTGCCGCGCGATGAACCGCAACTTCATCAGTGTGATTGCCGGCGGCTTCGGCTCCGGCGGCGGCGCCTCCGTAACGGCGGCAGACGGCTCCGAGCCGGCCGGCGAGGTCACGTCGATCAGCGCGGTGGATACCGCCGACCTGCTGCGCGATGCCAAGAACGTCGTGATCGTGCCGGGCTACGGCATGGCGGTCGCGCAGGCCCAGCACGTGGTCTGCGAGATCGTCAACGTGCTGCGCGGACAGGGTGTCGCCGTGCGCTTCGCCATCCACCCGGTCGCCGGTCGCATGCCCGGCCACATGAACGTACTGCTCGCCGAAGCCAAGGTCCCCTACGACATCGTGCTCGAGATGGACGAGATCAACGAGGACTTCCCGGACACCGACGTCGCCATCGTCATCGGCGCCAACGACATCGTGAACCCGGCCGCCCAGGAAGACCCGGCCAGCCCGATTGCCGGCATGCCGGTGCTCGAAGTCTGGAAGGCCAGGACCTCGATCGTGATGAAGCGCAGCATGGCGTCGGGCTACGCCGGGGTCGACAACCCGCTGTTCTACAAGGAAAACAACCGCATGCTGTTCGGCGACGCCAGGAAGATGCTCGACGAGGTGCTGGGTGCGCTGAGCGCCTGATCGACAAGCCGTACCGACGCTGGAAGCGTCCGAATCGTCGCCCTGCGCACGCCGATCCGGGCGACCGATTCACAACAACTCAAAGAGATTGCGAAGGGAGACAAATCATGACGCTCGGCCTGCAAGCACTGTTGGCATTCATACCGATAGGCCTCTCCGGCCTCCTTCTCATCGGACTCGGGTGGTCGGCCAAGCGTGCCATGCCCCTGGTCTACTTCGTGACCGCGGCGATCGCGTTGCTCGCCTGGGGCGTGAGCCTCAACCGTATCGCGGCGGCCACGCTCGAGGGGCTGATCATCACGGTCCAGGTGCTGTGGATCATCTTCGGCGCGCTGCTGCTGCTGAACACCCTGAAGCACTCGGGCGGCATCGCCAGCATCCGCAGCGGGTTCGCGCGCATCAGTCCTGATCGACGCGTGCAGGTCATCCTCATCGCGTGGTTGTTCGGATCGTTCATCGAGGGTGCGTCCGGCTTCGGGACACCGGCCGCCGTGGCCGGCCCGCTGATGGTGGCGGTCGGCTTTCCGGCGCTGTCGGCGGTGATGTTCGGGATGATCATCCAGTCGACGCCGGTCTCCTTCGGCGCCGTCGGTACGCCATTGATCGTTGGCGTGCAGGGCGGCCTTCAGCGCGAGGCGATGACCGCGGCACTGCAGGCGCAGGGGCAGGACTGGACGGCCTTCTTCAATCTGATCGTCGAGCGCGTCTCCTTGGGCCATGCCATCTGCGGCACGCTGATCCCCGTGTTCTTGGTAATGTTCATGACGCGATTCTTCGGTCGCAACAAGTCGTGGGCCGAGGCCTTGCCGATCGTGCCGTTCGCGCTCTTCTCCGCATTCGCCTTCACCGTCCCGTATGCCCTGGCCGGCCGCTTTCTCGGGCCTGAGTTCCCGTCCTTGCTCGGAGGTCTGTTCGGCCTTACCGTGGTATCCCTCGCGGCGCGGGCCGGGTTCCTGGTGCCGAAGAAGAGTTGGGACTTCGCCGAGCCGAAGGAGTGGCCGGCCGAATGGATGGGCACCTTCGAAATGAAGATCGACCAGAACACGAGGAAAATCCCCATCTTCGTCGCCTGGCTGCCTTACCTGTTGCTTGCCCTGGTGCTGGTGCTCAGCCGCACGGTGGCACCCTTTAAGCAAGCGCTGCTGTCGGTGAGTTGGAGCGTACGCGACATCCTCGGCGAGCCGGGCATCAGCGGCAATTTCCAGCCCCTGTACCTCCCCGGCGGCGTACTGGTCGCCGTGTGCTTGGTGACGATCATTTTGCACAAGATGTACCTCCCTTCCTTCGGGAGGGCGGTCAAGGAATCCTCCACCACGCTGCTGAGCGCCGGCTTCGTACTGGTGTTCACCGTGCCGATGGTCCGCATCATGATCCAGTCCGGCGTGAACGCGAACGAGTTCGCGAGCATGCCGATCTCGATGGCACTCTGGGTGGCATCAGCGGTCGGGGACATCTACCCGCTATTCGCCCCGACGGTCGGCGCTCTCGGGGCGTTTCTTGCCGGTTCGAACACTGTGTCGAACCTGATGCTGAGCCAGTACCAGTACAGCGTTGCGCAGGCACTGGGCGTCAGCGGCGCAACAATGGTCGCAGCGCAGTCCATCGGAGCGGCGGCGGGCAACATGATCGCGATCCACAACGTGGTGGCCGCGTCGGCGACCGTGGGGGTCATGGGGCGCGAGGGGCAGATCCTGCGGCGCACCATCATCCCGACGATCTACTACGTGGCTCTTGCCGGAATACTGGCGATGCTGTCTATGCATGTATTGAACTTGGGCGACCCCTTGCTGGGCGTGAAATTGCCGTGAGTAACTGACCGTTGTAAGCACTATTACCCGAACTCGGCAATATTGACCGTAGCTGTGTGATCGCGCTTTGTCGGCAAGAGCCCAGCGCGGGCAGGGCGTCACGACTGTGCTGGGTTCTGATCGAATGTATGGAGCGTACGACTATGACCACTACCCTCAAACAGATAGGTGCCTTCTCGTCGCCACCGCGTGTCGGCCTCTTCGTCACCTGCCTGGTCGATGCGATGCGCCCCAGCGTGGGGTTCGCCGCGCTCAAGCTGCTGCGTGATGCCGGATGCCGTGTCGAGGTGCCGGAAGCGCAAACCTGCTGCGGCCAGCCGGCTTTCAACAGCGGCGACACCGCCGACGCGGCAGTGCTCGCCCGCCATTTCATCGAGACCTTCGAGGGCTACGACTACGTCGTCGCGCCTTCCGGCTCCTGCGTCGGCATGACGCGGGCGCACTACGCCGAGGCCCTGGCGGACGATCCCGCTTGGGCCGAACGCGCACGCCGGCTCGGCGAACGCACATACGAACTCATGAGCTTCCTGGTGGACGTGATGCACTTTGCGCCCGCCGATGTGAAGCTCGACACCAGCTTCACCTACCACGACAGCTGTTCCGGCCTGCGCGAGCTCGGCGTGCACGACCAGCCGCGCGCCCTGCTGGACAAGGTGTCCGGACTCACCCTCAAGCCGCTCGAGGGCAACGATGTGTGCTGCGGTTTCGGCGGCACCTTCTGCGTCAAGTACCCGGCGATCTCGAACGCGGTCGTCGGTGAGAAGGCCGACGCCATCGAACGCAGCGGTGCGAAGCTGCTCCTCGGCGGCGACCTCGGGTGCCTGATGAACATGGCCGGCAAGCTCAAGCGCAAGGGTTCGAGCGTGCGTAGCTTCCATGCCGCCGAGGTCCTGGCCGGCATGGCGGGTGGCCCGGCCATTGGCGAGGAGCACTGAGCCATGCACGAAGCAACGATGTCCTTCAAGGCGCGCGCCGAAGAAGCACTGGCGAACCCGACGCTCAAGATCGCGATCGATCGCACCACCGGCACGGCCGAGCGCAAGCGCGCGGTGGCGATGACGCAGTTCCCGCAGTTCGATGCCGCCCGCGAACGTGGCAAGCGCATCAAGGACCACGTCATCGCCAACCTCGACCACTACCTGCTCGAGTTCGAACGCAACGCGATCGCCTCCGGCGCCAAGGTGCACTGGGCGAGGACGGCCGAGGAGGCCTCGCAGATCGTGGTCGCGCTGTGCAAGCAGGCCGGCGCCAAGCGCGTCACCCGCGTAAAGTCGATGCTGGGCGAGGAAATCGGCCTGCCCCACGCGCTCGACGAAGCCGGCATCGAGCGTGTCGAGACCGACCTTGCCGAGCACATCGTGCAACTCGGTGGCGATCGGCCGTCGCACATCGTGTGGCCGTCGATGCACCGCACGCGCGAGCAGGTCTCCGAGATGTTCAAGCGCCTGCATCGTGCGCCACACCAGGAGGAAACCATCGAGGCGATGGTCGACAGCGCGCGCCGCGAACTGCGCGACAAGTTCCTCACTGCCGATGTGGCGATCTCGGGCGCGAACTTCCTCCTCGCCGACACCGGTGCCACCTGCACCGTCACCAACGAGGGCAACGCCGAGCTGACCACCACGCCGCCGCGGGTGCACATCGTCACCGCCGGCATCGAGAAGCTCGTCCCCAGCATGGGCCACGCGATCGCCATGCTGCGCCTGCTGGTGCGTTCGGCGACCGGGGCGGACGTCACCCAATACACCACCTTCCATTGCGGTCCGAAGCAGCCGGGCGACCGCGACGGGCCGGAAGAATTCCACATCGTGCTGGTCGACAACGGCCGCACGCGGATGCTGCGCGAGGGCATGAAGGAAATGCTGCGCTGCATCCGCTGTGGCGCCTGCATGAACCACTGCGTGGTGTTCCGCCAGTTGGGCGGCCACGTCTATGGCGGCACCTATCCCGGGCCGATGGGCGCGGTGCTGACCCCGGTGTTCGACGGACTGGAGAAATCCCGCGACCTGCCGCACGCGTGCACCATGAACGGCAAGTGCCAGGAAGTGTGCCCGGTGGCCATCCCGCTGCCGACCCTGCTGCGCGGCTGGCGCGACCGCTCCTGGCGCGAGGGCCTGGAGCCGGCCACGGTCCGTTTTGGCCTGGGCATCCACACCTTCGTCGCATCACGCCCGCGGCTGTACCGGCTCGGCACGGCGATCGCGATCCGGGTGATGCGCCTGTTCAGTCGCGGCGGCCTCGTGAAGGGAATGCCCGGCCTGGGCGCGTGGACCGCCTACCGCGAGTTCCCCGCGCCGGCGAAGCGCACCTTCATGGAGATGTACAAGGATCAGGAGAAGGGCCAATGAGCGCACGCGAAACCATCCTCGACGCCGTGCGCAGCGGCCTCGGCAACACCGCGGTCGATCCCGCGGCGGTACGTCGCGACGCGGACGCGCTGCTGCAGGACCTGCCGTCCATCCGCCCGGCGCTGCTGGCCGACGGCCTGGTGGACGCCTTCATCGCCCGCGTCACCAGCCCCAAGGTGGCCGCGACCGCCGAATGCATCGCCAGCGCGAGCGAGCTGCCGGCGGCGGTCGGACGCTACCTCGAGGCGTTTGGGTTGCCCGCGTTGGTTGCGCTGCAGCCCGCTGCGCCGCTGCAAGCCCTCGACTGGTCCGGGTTCGAGCTCCACGACCGCGTGGCCCCCGACGAGACGATCGCGATCGGCGTCGCGCGCTGGGGCATCGCCGAGACCGGCTCGCTGGTGTTTCACTCGGGCGCCGATACGCCGATCCTCGCCAACTTCCTGCCCCTGCATCACCTCGTCATGGTGCGGGCGGACACGATCCTCCCGTTCCTCGACGACTACGCCGCGGCCACCGCCGGCCAGCGCCCGCCGCGCAACGTCAACATCGTCACGGGGGCCAGCGGCACCACGGACATCGAGGGCAGCCTCGTGCTGGGGGCGCATGGCCCGCGTTTCCTGCACGTGGTGATCGTCGGAACGCCCGACAGCAGCGAATAAGTGAAGGCGTCGCACCAAGTCAGCTCTGTGCTGGTGCGGCATCAAGACGTCTCCACCCCAGTTTCATCGGCTCCCTCCTCCGGCCGGTGAAAACGAGGCGGCGCCGATGGGCTCCCCCCCCATGCAACAGGCGCCGCCTCACCTCTCCCCCGACAAATCCGATTGAAGGCGTAGCGATCGATCAAGACCGGAGCCGTCCCGTGTGTTTGCATCCGCAAGATGCGGGCGCGCCGCCAACCTTTCCTTTTCCCGAAGAGCGATGGGGGGACGAATCGGGTCAAACCTCGATGCTGATTTCCTCTCGCCCGTCACGCCGAGGAATGGCAGGTTGATGCCATGTTCTGCTGACTCCCCTCAGCAACATGCCCAGGTAGCCATGATCCCCGAGGCTACGGCGCGGTTCCGGCCGCGTTGATCACACCAGTTCGCACCGACATCCATGTGCGAACGGCCATCGCCTGTCGATGGCGATGTCACCAAGCTGTTCCATCAACCCACGCGGGGTTCCACACCTCCCGCGCCTGGGTCCGGTGTGTCTCCGCCTCATTGTTCTCAGGAGATTCACCATGACCACTTCCAACGAAAAGTCCTACTTCGATCTGCACATCACCGGCCTCGGGTATCTCAATCGCATCCGCGAAGTGAAGCCCAAGAAA
>JAUVWV010000363.1 GCA_030603925.1 Thauera sp.
TGTCAATCGGCATCCAACATTGACCCCGGATCGGCGTCCAAGATTGACCCCCCTCTGAGCTTGGTTTGGGGGTCACTGGCGGTGCTTGAAGCGCCAGCTGTCGTTGCCGGTCTCGATGATGTCGCAGTGGTGAGTGAGGCGATCGAGCAGTGCCGTGGTCATCTTGGCGTCGCCAAAGACCTGGGGCCATTCGGCGAAGTCGAGGTTGGTGGTGACGATGATCGAGGTGCGCTCGTAAAGCCGGCTGATGAGGTGGAACAGCAGCTGGCCGCCTGACTGGGCGAACGGCAGGTAGCCGAGCTCGTCCAGGACCACCAGGTCGACGCGGGCCAACGCATCGGCGAGCCGGCCCGGCCGTTCGGCGCGGACCTCGGCCTCGAGCCGGTTGACGAGATCGACGACATTGAAGAAGCGGCCCTTGGCGCCCTGGCGGATGCAGGTTCGCGCGATGGCGATGGCGAGGTGGCTCTTGCCGGTGCCGGTGCCACCGATCAGCACGACGTTACGCTGCTGGGCGAGGAACGCCCCGGTGGCCAGGTCGCGGACCAGCGCCTCGTTGATCGGCGTGTCGGTGAACGCGAAGTCGGCCAGCTCCTTGGCCAGCGGCAGCTTGGCCACACCAAGCTGGTAACGGATCGAGCGGGCCTGCTTCTCCGCGATCTCGGCCTTGAACAGCTCGCCGAGGACCTGCTCGGTGCTGTAGCGGCGCTTGCGACCCCGGGCGAGGACGTCATCCAGGTGAGCGCGCATACCGGCCAGCTGGAGCGTGGCCAGCATCTCAAGCAGCTCAGCGCGCTCCATGGCAGTGCCTCAGGTGATCGTAGCGGGCACAGTCGGCCAGCGGCGCCTGCGCCAGCATCAGGGCCCTGGGGGTCAAGACGTTCGCGACCGGTGGCGGCATGCTGCGCCGGGCCAGCAGGTTGAGGATCACATCGCTGCTGTGCACCCCGCCGGCCAGTGCCTCGGCGCAGGCCGCTTCCACGGCGGGCAGGCCGTCGCTCAGCACGGCGTTGAGCACATCCACCATTTGGCGATCGCCATCGGCCACCTGCTGCAGCCGCCGCTGGACCTTGCCCAGCGCGCCGGGCAGCGTCCAGTCCCTGAACGGGGCCCCGTTGCGCAGTGCGCCGGGCTTGCGACTCAGCACCGGCACGTAGTGCCACGGATCGTAGACCGTCTGGCCGCGACCGAAGCGGCGCTCATGCCGGGCGACCACCACGCCATCCTGGCGGATGACGACCTGCTCGGCGTAGGCGTAGATCTCCACCGGCCTGCCCACCACGCAGGACGGGACGCTGTAGCGGTTGTGATCGAAGCGCGCCAAGCAGGTCTTGGAGACGGCAGCCACCGTGGCGCGGTAACTGTCGAACGGTCCGGCGTACGGCACCAGCACCGCCCGCTCGGCCTCGAAGACCTCGAACACGGTCTGCCCCGCGAGCTCCGGATGCGGCCGGCGGCGCGCCTCCTGGATACAGCGCTCCAGCAGCCAGGCGTTCAGCTCAGCGTAGGTCGCGAACCGCAGCCGGGGCGTGAACAGCCGTTGGCGCACCACGCCGACCTGGTTCTCCACCTGGCCTTTCTCCCAACCCGCCGCCGGCGTGCAGGCCACCGGCTCGACCAGGTAATGGCTGCACATCTGCAGGAAGCGCCGGTTGAAGCGCCGGTCCTTGCCGACGAACACCGCGTCCACCGCGGTCTTCATGTTGTCGTAGATGCCCCGCGTGCAGGTGCCGCGATAAAACGCGAACGCCCGTTCATGGGCATCGAACACCATCTCCTGGCTCTCGCGCGGATAGGCCCGCACGAACGGCATCCGGCTGTGGCACAACCGGACATGGGCGACCTTCACCTTGGTAGTGACCCCGCCCAGCACCACGATCTCGTGCGACCAGTCGAACTGGTAGGCCTCGCCCGGGGCAAAGATCAGCGGGACGAAGGCCGGGCTGCTACCGCTGCCGCGTTCCCGGCGCCAGCGACCGGCAAAGCGTCGCACCGCATCGTAGCTGCCGCCAAAGCCCTCCACCTGCAGCGCCTCGAACAGCTGCATCAGCGTCAGCCGCTCGCGCCGGCCCTTCGCCTCGTTCTCGGCCAGCATCCCTTCCAGCCGGCCCCGGAAGGCCGCCAACCGCGGCAGCGGCTGCGCACCCCGCTCGTAGCGGAACGCCGTCTCCCCGGATCGCAGCACCTTGCGCACCGTGTTCCGGGATACACCCCGGTCCCGGGCAATCGCCTTGATGCTCTTGCCCTCCACCAGATGATCCCGCCGGATCTTCGCGATCGTCTCCACCACCAGCATCCTTCTAAGCCTCGAAGCCATAAAGCCCGAAGCTTGTGCCGCAGTCGTGATGGGGGGTCAATTTTGGACGCCGATCACCCCCCGGAGGGGGTCAATATTCCACGCCGCTCTATCGCGTCGAAAAGAAAGGCAGGTCTCTGGTCGGGATAGAAGCGCGACATCCATGTCTTAAGATCGACGTGCCGAACGGTGAGATCTGGATCATCGATCAGCGAGGGATCGTCGCAGGTAA
>JAUVWV010000106.1 GCA_030603925.1 Thauera sp.
CCCTGCCCTTCCGCCGCCAGCTGGTGCTCGACTACCTGAACACCGTGCCGCTTTCCGCCGCGCCGGTGCATGGCGAGGTGCATGGCCTGGGCGATGGCCTGTGGGTGTGGTTCGGCACCGATTTCGAGCGCGCCAACCGCCTGCTCGCCGCGCCGCCTTCCGACGACCCGGATACCCTTGCGGCGCAGGGCCAGGCCCTGCGCCAGGTGCTCGCGCTGATGATCGCCCACCGCCGGCCGTCCTGGTATCTGGGGCGCGGGCGCGAGGAGCTGGAGCAACTGGCCGACAGCCACCTGCGCCTGCTCGGCGCGGCCTGGCTGATCCGTCCGGCGCTGCGCGACGCGGCGCTGGCCGCCCGCCTGACCTTCCGCGATTTCCGCCGCGATCCGCCGCGCGTCACGGCCGACGCCGGCAAGGGCGCGAGCGCCATCCGCAGCCGTCTCGGAACCCTGCTCGATCTGCCGCTGTACGAACTGGATCGCCTCGACGCCCGCGTCACCGCCACCCTGCATCGCGACCTGCAGGCGGCGGTGGACCAGTGGCTGGCGCAACTCTACGACGAGGCTGCGGTGCGCCGCCTGGGGCTGGTGGGCGACCGCCTGCTCAACCCCTCGCGGCTCGACGAGGTGCGCTACAGCTTCACGCTGTTCGAGTACGCGCCGGGCGGCAACCGCGTGCGCGTGCAGACCGACACCACCGACCAGCCCTTCGACATCAACGAGGGCAGCAAGCTCGAGCTGGGCTCCACCGCCAAGCTGCGCGTGCTGGCGACCTATCTGGAGATCGTCGCCGAACTGCACGAGCGCCTGGCCGCGCTGGACGACAGCGCCCTGCGCGCCACCCCGGTGGACCGCCAGGACACGCTGACGCGCTGGGCCATCGACTACCTGCTGGCGAATGCGGAGCGCGGCCTGCCGGCGATGCTGGAGGCCGCGCTGGAGCGGCGCTATTCGGCCAGCACCGCGGAGACCTTCTTCACCGGCGGCGGGGTGCACAGCTTCAGCAACTTCCGCCGCGAGGACGATGCGCGCAACCCCACGCTGCGCGAGGCGCTGCAGGCCTCGATCAACCTGCCCTTCGTGCGCCTGCTGCGCGACATCGTGCGCCACACCATGTACCAGGTGCCGGGCAGCACCGCGCGCCTGCTGGAGGACGACGACGATCCGCGGCGCAGCGAGTATCTGGCGCGTTTCGCCGACCGCGAAGGCCAGGTCTTCCTGCGCCGCTTCTGGCGCAAGTACCAGGGCAAGAGCGAGGAGGCCATGCAGGCCACCTTCCTCGACGGCCTGCGGCCCACTGCCGACCGCCTCGCCGCGGCCTGGCGCTACCTCAACCCGGGCGACGACGAGGCCGCCTTTGCCGCCTTCATGCGCGAGCGCCTGCCCGAGCAGCGCCTCGGCGATGCGCGCCTGGCGGCGCTGTATGCGCGCTACGCGCCGGGACGCTTCGATCTTCCCGACCAGGGCTACATCGCGCGGGTGCATCCGCTGGAACTGTGGCTGGTGGGCTATCTGAGCGAGCATCCCGGTGCGAGCTTCAGCGACGTGGTCGCCGCCAGCGCGGACGAGCGCCAGGCGGTGTATCGCTGGCTGTTCTCCACCCGCGCGCGCGGCGCGCAGGACCAGCGCATCTACACCATCCTGGAGGTCGAGGCCTTTCTCGACATCCACGGCCGCTGGGCGCGCCTGGGCTATCCCTTCGACCACCTGGTGCCCTCGCTGGCCACCGCGCTGGGCAGTTCGGGCGACCGCCCGGCGGCGCTTGCCGAGTTAATGGGCATCATCGTCAACGACGGCGTGCGCCTGCCCAGCCTGCGCATCGATGCGCTGCGCTTTGCCGCCCACACCCCCTACGACAGCGCGCTGGCGCGCCGTCCGGCGGCCGGCGAGCGGGTGATGCGCAGCGAGGTGGCGGGCGCACTGCGCAATGCCCTGTCGGAGGTGGTGGAGGCCGGCACGGCGCGCCGCCTGGCCGGTTCCTACCGCCTGGCGGACGGCAGCGCGCTGGCCATCGGCGGCAAGACCGGTACCGGCGACAACCGCATCGTGCTCACCGATGCGCGCGGCCAGGCGCGCGGCGCCGGGGTGGCGCTGAACCGCACCGCCACCTTCGTGTTCTACCTCGGCGAGCACCATTTCGGCTCGCTCACCGCCTACGTCACCGGCCCGGAGGCGGCGCGCCACCGCTTCACCTCCGGCCTGCCGGTGAGCATCCTGCGCAGCATGGCGCCGGTGCTGCTGCCCTACCTGGCGCCCGGCTCGGCGCTCGCCTGCGAGGACCTGCCGGACGGCGCGTAGGAGCGGCCTTGGCCGCGATGCGGCCTGCGAGGAAACGACCGCCGCATCGCGGCCAAGGCCGCTCCTACCGGGGATGCGGCGGTCAGTGGTTGAGGATCTGCCCGAGGAAGGTCTTGGTGCGCTCGTTCTGCGGGTTGGAGAAGAAGGTCTCGGGCGGCGCCTGCTCGATGATCTCGCCGCGGTCCATGAAGATCACCCGGTCGGCCACGGTGCGCGCGAAGCCCATCTCGTGGGTCACGCACAGCATGGTCATGCCGCTCTCGGCGAGCTGGATCATGGTGTCGAGGACTTCCTTCACCATCTCCGGGTCGAGCGCCGAGGTGGGCTCGTCGAACAGCATGATCTTCGGCTTCATGCACAGCGCGCGGGCGATCGCCACGCGCTGCTGCTGGCCGCCGGAGAGCTGGCCGGGGTATTTCTTCGCCTGCTCCGGGATGCGCACCCGTTCCAGGTAGTGCATGGCCACTTCCTCGGCCTCGCGCTTGGGCATGTTGCGCACCCACATCGGCGCCAGGGTGCAGTTCTGCAGCACGGTGAGGTGGGGGAACAGGTTGAAGTGCTGGAACACCATGCCCACCTCGCGGCGGATCGCCTCGATGTGCTTGAGGTCGGAGGTGAGCTCCACCCCGTCGACCACGATCTTGCCCTGCTGGTGCTCTTCCAGCCGGTTGATGCAGCGGATGGTGGTGGACTTGCCGGAACCGGAGGGGCCGCACAGCACGATGCGTTCGCCCTGGCGCACGGTGAGGTTGATGTCCTTCAGTACGTGGAATTCACCGTACCACTTGTTGACGCCCTGCAACTCGATCATGACGGTGTCGCCGAGGGTGTGTTTCTTGGTCGCGTCGGTCATTTTCCAATGCTGTCCTATCGTTTGTGCCCGGTGTGCAGGCGGCGTTCGAGCCGCATCGAGTAGCGCGACATGCCGAAGCAGAAGATCCAGTAGACGAGTGCGGCAAACACGTAGCCTTCTATCGCGAAGCCCAGCCATTCCGGGTCCACGGTGGCCTGGTGGATGCTGTTGAAGAGGTCGAACAGGCCGATGATGATCACCAGGCTGGTGTCCTTGAACAGCGCGATGAAGGTGTTCACGATGCCCGGGATGACCAGCTTCAGGGCCTGCGGCAGGATCACCAGGCCCATCATGCGCCAGTAGCCCAGGCCGAGCGCGCCGGCCGCCTCGTACTGCCCCTTGGGGATGGCCTGCAGGCCGCCACGCACCACTTCGGCTATGTAGGCCGCCTCGAACAGGGTCACCGCGATCAGCGCGCGCAGCAGCTTGTCGATGCTGACCTGCTCGGGGAGGAACAGCGGCAGCATCACCGAGGACATGAACAGCACGGTGATCAGCGGCACGCCGCGCCAGAACTCGATGAAGGTCACGCAGATGACGCGTACCGCAGGCATGTGCGAACGCCGCCCGAGGGCCAGCAGGATGCCCAGCGGCATCGCGCCCGCGATGCCCACCACGGCGATCACCAGGGTCAGCATCAGGCCGCCCCACTGGCTGGTCTCGACGACTTCCAGGCCCATGCCGCCGTACATCAGCCAGAACGCCAGCCAGGGATAGACCAGCAGGTAGGCGATGGCGTAGACCCACTTCTTCGGCATGGCGCGCACGAACAGCGGCACCGCGCCGGCGACCGCCAGCAGCACGGTGAGGTCGACCCGCCAGCGCAGCTCGGGCGGGTAGAAGCCGTACATGAACTGGGCGAAGCGGTTCTGGATGAACACCCAGCAGGCGCCGCCGGCCGAGCAGTCGGCACGCGTGCTGCCGCTCCAGGTGGCGTCGAACAGGGTCCAGCTCAGCACCGGCGGCACGATCAGCCAGATCAGGTAGAGCGCCACTACGGTGAGCAGCGAGTTCAGCCAGTTGGAGAACAGGTTGGCGCGCAGCCAGCCCAGCACCCCCACCGACAGGGTCGGCGGCGGCAGGTCGGGTTTGAAGACATGTGTGCTCATCGGCTCAACGCTCCACCAGCGCGATGCGCTTGTTGTACCAGTTCATCAGCAGCGAGATGGACAGGCTGATCGCCAGATACACCGACATGGTGATGGCGATGGTTTCGATGGCCTGACCGGTCTGGTTGAGCACCGTGCCGGCGAACACCGACACCAGGTCGGGGTAGCCGATCGCGGCGGCCAGCGAGGAGTTCTTCACCAGGTTGAGGTACTGGCTGGTGAGCGGCGGAATGATCACCCGCATGGCCTGCGGGATGATCACCAGGCGCAGGATGGGGCCGGGGCGCAGGCCGAGCGAACGTGCCGCCTCGGTCTGTCCGTGGCTCACCGCCTGGATGCCGGAACGCACGATCTCCGCGATGAAGGCTGCGGTGTAGATCGACAGCGCCAGGGTGAGCGCCACCAGTTCCGGAATCACCACCCAGCCGCCGCGGAAGTTGAAGCCGGTCAGTTCCGGCACGCTCCAGTGGAAGGGGCTGCCGGCGACCAGTGCGACCAGCGCGGGCAGGCCCAACAGCAGGGCGATGCTGCCCGGCAGCACCGGGAAGCGCCGTCCGGTGGCCTCGTGGTGCGCGCGCGACCAGCGCGCCAGCGCGACGCAGCCGGCGATGGCCAGCGCCAGCGCCACCACGAAGGCCCAGAAGCCGTCGTCCGGAGTGGGCGAAGGCAGGTACAGGCCGCGGATGTTGAGGAAGAAGGCTTCGCCCAGCGCATGGCTGTCGCGCGGCGGCGGCATGGCGCGCAGCACGGCGAAGTACCAGAAGAAGATCTGCAGCAGCGGCGGGATGTTGCGGAAGATCTCGATGTATACCGCGGCGAGCCGGCTGATCAGCCAGTTGGGCGACAGCCGCGCGATGCCGACGATGAAGCCGATGAGGGTGGCGATGAAGATGCCCAGCACCGAGACCAGCAGGGTGTTGAGCAGGCCGACCACGAAGACGCGGCCATAGGTGTCGGATTCGGTGTAGTCGATGAGCGACTGCAGGATGCCGAAGCCTGCGGAGTTGTTGAGAAAGGCGAAGCCCGAGGTGATGCCGCGCTGGGCGAGGTTGCTTTGCGTGTTGTGGAACAGATACCAGCCGACGGCGAGGACGGTGGTGATCGCAAGGACCTGGAAGACCCAGGCACGCACCTTCGGGTCGGTCATCATCGAGCCGCGCGTGGACGGCCCGTTTGCCGGATTCTGCATGGCAGACCCTGTCAGGAAGTGGAAGAGGGGGATACAGAACACGCCACCGCCCGCAGGCGGTGGCGTGAAAGGGGCTTAGCGGACCGGCGGGGCGTACTGCAGGCCGCCGTTGTTCCACAGCGCATTCAGGCCGCGCTCGATCTTGAGCTCGCTGCCTTTGCCGACGTTGCGCTCGAACATCTCGCCGTAGTTGCCGATCTGCTTGATCAGCTTCACCGCCCAGTCCTTGGGCATGCGCAGATCCTTGCCGTACTCGCCTTCGGCGCCCAGCAGGCGGCGCACGTCCGGATTCTTCGAGTTCTTCGCCAGCTCCTCGACGTTGGCCGAGGTGACGCCCAGTTCCTCGGCGTTGACCTGGGCGAACAGCGTCCAGCGCACGATGTTGAACCACTCGTCGTCACCCTGGCGCACCACCGGGCCGAGCGGCTCCTTGGAGATCACTTCGGGCAGCACCACGTAGCCGTCCGGGTTGGCCAGCTTGATGCGCTGCGCGTAGAGCTGCGACTGGTCGGAGGTCAGCACGTCGCAGCGGCCGGCTTCCAGCGCCTTCACGGTCTCGTCGGACTTGTCGTAGGTGATCGGGGTGTACTTCATGCCGTTGGCGCGGAAGTAGTCCGACAGGTTCAGCTCTGTGGTGGTGCCGGCCTGGATGCACACCGCCGCGCCGTCCAGTTCCTTGGCGCTCTTCACGCCCAGCTTCTTGCTCACCAGGAAGCCCTGGCCGTCGTAGTAGGTCACGCCGGTGAAGTTCAGGCCCATGCCGGAGTCGCGCGAGCTGGTCCAGGTGGTGTTGCGCGACAGGATGTCCACTTCGCCGGACTGCAGCGCGGTGAAGCGTTCCTTGGCGGTCAGCGGGGTGAAGCGCACCTTGTTGGCGTCGCCGAACAGCGCGGCGGCCACGCCGCGGCACACGTCGACGTCGATGCCGCGATAGGCACCACGCGAGTCGGTGTAGGAGAAACCGGGCAGGCCGTCGCTGACGCCGCACTGCACGAAGCCCTTCTTGGTCACGGCATCGAGCGTGGTGCCGGCGCTGGCCTGGGCCGAGAGGCCGAGGGCCGCAACGGCGACGACGGAAGCCAGCGTGGTTTTTACATTCTTCATTTATTACCTCCAAGTGTGATCGACAGCAATGGAAGAAAAAACGGCCGACGATGACAGCGGGTTTTCCGCGACATCACCGATGGCCTGCGATCGGGCGTGACCGCCGTGCTTGCGGGAAACGAGTATTCGCCCGAAATCCCGCGTGTGCAATGGCTCTAGGGAAATCCCTAATCTGCCTGAACGGAGCCCGGAGTGAGCCGGGTGCAGCGATTGTTAGCAGATCCCGTGCCAGGCTGCTGCAGTGCAAAAAGGCCGCTAATCGGCGGGCGGGTGCGAGTGCGGCGCGCGACAGCGCCCCGTGATGGTGCCTGCGCCGCCCGCAGCGCACCGTGGCGGTTCGGTTTGCGCGTTCTGCGCGGCACGCGCTCGGGCGCCGGCCGTGCGCGTGCCGCGGCGGACGGGGACCGGACGGGCAGGCGGATCTTGTGCCTTGCAGCAGGGCGTTTGACCGCCGTCAAGATGCGGCAATCCGGTCTACCTAGACTTTCGCCATATCCTGTATGGTGCGCGTCCCAGCGCGCTGCGCCACCGCGAAAGACGATGCAAGAACACCGCCAACACACCCGTTATCACTTGCGCTGGGACATCGCGCTGGTCTCCGGCGCCGCCACGCAGCCGCTCACCCTGCGCGGGCGCACCAACGATCTGTCGCTCGGCGGTGCCTCGGTGCTGATAGCGGACAATCCGCAGCTCTCCGGCCAGCTGTCGGTGCTGCTGGTGCCGCCGCCGCTGCAGGCGGGGCAGGCGCCGCGCCTGATCGAGGCCGATGCGCGGGTGGTGTATTCCATCCTCTCGGCCAATGCGTGCTGCTTCCGCGTCGGCCTGCAGTTCGTCCGCTTCAAGGACGACGGCCGGATGCTGCTGGAGCAGCGCCTGGCCCACCACATGCCGGCGTTCAGCGTCGGCCGCGCGGCCCAGCCGGTGAGCTGAACCCGGTACGGAACGGCAAAAGGGCCGCCCGGCTTGCACCGGGCGGCCCTTTGCATGTGCGCATGACGCGCGTGGCTTACTTCATGTCGGCAATCGCCTCGTAGGTCGAGCCGCTGACCTTGAAGAAGGCGTACTGGCCGGGCACGTCGCCGGCCTTGTCGAACTCGTGGTCGCCGGCGGCGCCCTTGTAGTCGATGTCCTTGCCTTCGGCGATCAGCTTCTTCGCCTTCGCCCACTCGCCCGGCAGGATCGGCTCGCCCGGAGCGGAGGCCACCGAACGCAGCGCCTCGGACAGCTTGGCCTTGTCGCCGCCGGCCTTCTCGATGGCCAGCGCCACCAGGAAGGCCGCGTCGTAGGAGGTGGTGGTGAAGATCGCATCCGGGTTGCCGCCGGAGGCCGAGAAGGCCTTGCGGAAGGCGTCGAGCGAGGCGGAGGCTTCGCCCACCGGGGCCGAGGAGAAGAAGGTGGTGAGGTTCTTCTCGCCGAGCGAGCGGATGATGGCCTCGGACTTCATGCCGTCGGCGCCGATGAAGGTCTTGAAGAAGTTGTTCTCCAGGGCCTGGCGCAGGATGGTCAGGCCGGTGCCGTCGCCGTAGTCGAAGATCACCAGGGTGTCGGCACCGCCGCGCGCCAGCTGGGCGAGGTCGGAGCGGTAGGAGGCCTTGCCGTCCTCATGGCCGGAGTAGCCGGCGATCGTGCCACCGCCCGCTTCGAACTCGGCCTTGAAGGATTCCGCCAGGCCCTTGCCGTAGTCGTTGTTGAGATAGGCCACCGCCACCTTGTTGATGCCGCGCGCCTTCAGGGTGCGCGCCAGCGCGCGGCCCTGGTAGTCATCCGAGGACACGGTGCGGAACACCAGGTCCTTGTCGTTGAGCTTGGTGATCTCCGGCGAGGTGCCCGACGGCGTCACCATCAGCACGCCGGCCGGCACGGTCACCGAGTTGGCCGCGGCGAGCACCGCACCGGAGCAGTGCGGACCGACGGTGGCGATCACGCGGTCGATGTTCACCGCCTTGGTGGCCGCGTCGGTGGCGTTCTGCGGGTTGCAGGCGCTGTCGCCGACCACCGCTTCCAGCTTGCCGCCCTTGAGGATGCCGCCCTGTTCGTTGACCTGGGCGATGGCCAGGCGCGCGGCGTCCAGCATGGACGGTGCCATGGCCGCGATCGGGCCGGAAATGCCCCCCAGCAGGCCGATCTTGACGTTCTGCGCGTGTGCCGGGGCGGCCAGTACGGCTGCGCCGAGCAGCGATCCGACGAGGGTTGCGATGGTCTTCTTGTTCACAGTCGTCACCTCCTGAAAGTGCCTTCCGGCACATGATCGATTGAATCGGGTGGAAAACGGTGCCGTCACGGCCCTTGGATCAGCTCCGCGGGGGAGAAGTGCCGTGCTGGCGTTCGGGCAGTATACCTTCGGGGCGGAAACGCAGGACCAGCTGCAGGGTCAGGCCGATGATGAACACGCGGACATATTTCGCCTGGATGGCGATCTCGGTCGGCAGGCGGTCGGTGAGGATCTCCGAGACCGACCAGATGATCCAGATCACCGCCGCGCCGAGGATGGCGCCGCGGTTGTTGCCCGAGCCGCCGAGGATCAGCATGATCCAGATCAGGAAGGTGGCGATCATCGGGTCGATCGCCTCCGGGGTGATCGAGCGGTTGAAGTGCACGAACAGCGCGCCCGCCAGACCCATCAGCGCGGAGCCGAAGACGAAGGCCTGCAGGCGGCGCTCGGCGACCCGCTTGCCCATCGCCGCGGCGGCGTTTTCGTTGTCGCGGATGGCGCGCATCATGCGGCCCCAGGGCGCCTTCAGCTGGCGCTCCACCAGCAGGTAGGCGGCCAGCACCAGCACCACCACCAGCGCCAGGTAGGCCAGCTGCGACTGCATGTAGGGCAGGTCGCCGAAGGGGCGCGGCACGCCGGTGATGCCGCGCACCCCGCCGGTCAGCCAGCCTTCGGTGCGGATCACCAGGCGGATGATCTCGGCCACCCCGATGGTGGCGATGGCGAGGTAGTCGGAGCGGAAGCGCAGGCAGATCTTGCCGATCGGCCAGGCGATGGCGGCGGCCACCACCATGGCGCCGGCCCAGCCGAGCAGCAGCGGCAGCTCGAAGCCGCCCAGGCGGTGGGCGGCGGGCAGGCTGGTGAGGATGGCCGAGGTGTAGGCGCCGATGGCGAAGAAACCGGCGATGCCCGCATTGAACAGGCCGGAGAAGCCCCACTGGATGTTCAGCCCGAGGGCGAGCAGGGCGTAGATGCCGATCAGGATGGCCATGAAGACCGCGTAGTTGGCGAGGCCGATGATGTCCATGGTTACAGCACCTTGCCGTTGAGCAGGCCGCGCGGGCGGACCAGCAGGATCAGGAGGAGCAGGGCGAAGGCGGTGGCCGCCTTGTACTGCGCCGGCAGGATGAACACCGAGAGTTCCTCGGCGATGCCCACCACCAGGCCGCCGAGCACCGCGCCCTGCACCCGGCCCACACCGCCCAGGATGGCGGCGGCGAACATCGGCAGCAGCAGGTGCCAGCCCATCATCGAATGGATCTCGGTGTTGATGCCGAGCATGAAGCCGGAGGCCGCGCACAGTGCGCCGACGATGGCCCAGGTGAGCATGGTCACCATGCGGTTGTCCACACCGGACAGGCGGGCGAGGTCGGGGTTGTCCGACATCGCGCGCATCGCCTTGCCCCACTTCGACTTGCGCAGGAAAAGTTCCAGCGCCACCACGATCAGCACCACCGCGCCGAGGGTGTAGAGCTCGCGCGGGCGCAGCAGGATGCCGAAGTACTCCTCCGGCCGCACGATGCCGGTGACGTAGGTGGTGGGATCGACGCCCCACACCACCTGTACCACCGAGCGCAGCATCAGCGCGACGCCCAGCGAGGCCATCACGGTGACGATCTTGGGGCGCTTGGCGAGGTAGTCGTAGAAGGTGCGATCCACGCCGATGGCGACCGCCGCGGTGATCGCCATTGCCGCCGGCAGCGCCACCCAGGGGTCCATGCCGGTGGCCACCAGGGCCAGCGCGATGAAGGCGCCCAGGGTCGCCATGTCGCCGTGCGCGAAGTGGGCGAAGCGCAGGATGCCGAACACCAGCGTGATGCCGATGGCGCCCACCGCGTAAATGGAGCCGAGCACGATGCCCGGCACCAGGTAGAAGTTGATGAAATCGAGCAGGGTCATGGATGGATTCTCTTAGCCGCCGAGGAACATCTCGGCCACTTCCCGGTCGGCGAGCAGCGCCTGGCCGGTGCCTTCGTGGCGGTTGGCGCCGGTCGCCAGCACGTAGCCGCGGTCGCAGAAGGCCAGCGCCTGCTTGGC
>JAUVWV010000402.1 GCA_030603925.1 Thauera sp.
GCCCAGGCCGAGGGCGGTGGCCATCTGCGGGCGGGCGGCGGCCATCAGCAGGCCGGCGAGGCCGGCTACGGCGGATTCGCCGGCGGCCAGCGGCTGGTCGCCAAACGGGGCATCGGCCAGCAGGCGCATGCAGGCTACCGCGGCGGCGTCCGGCACGGTGAGGAAGTCGGCAGCACCAGCGGCGAGCACCTCCCAGGCGATCAGCGAGACTTCGCCGCAGGCCAGCCCGGCCATCAGCGTGTCGAGTTCGCCATGCACCGCGACCGGCTTGCCGGCGGCGGCGGATTCGTACAGGCAGGCGGCCTTGTCCGGCTCCACCACGACGAAGCACCCACGCTGGTCGCCCAGGCGCTCCCACAGCTGGGCGCACACCGCGGCGGCCAGGCCGCCGACGCCGCCCTGGATGAACACATGGGTGGGGGGCGCGGCTTCCGGCCACTGGCGCAAGGCCTCCTCGACCATCACCGAGTAGCCCTGCATGACGTCGCGCGGCACGTCGGTGTAGCCGGGGTAGGAGGTGTCGGAGACCACGAAGCGGCCGTGCTCACGGGCCGCGGCGTCGGCGGCGCGTACTGCGTCGTCGTAGTTGCCGGCGCTGCGCACCACCTCCGCGCCGTAGCGCGCGATGGCCGCGCGGCGGCCTTCGGAGACGGTGGCGTGGATGTAGATCACGCACCGGCAGCCGAACACCTGCGCGCCCCAGGCCACCGAGCGGCCGTGGTTGCCGTCAGTGGCGCAGGTCACGGTGATGTCGGCCACCACCTCGCGGAACTTGCCTTCCAGCAGGTCGCGGCTGGTGGCAACCTGGCCGGTGCGGCTGAGGATTTCCTTTTTCAGCAGGCGCAGCACGGCGTAGGCGCCGCCCAGGGCCTTGAAGCTGCCCAGGCCGAAGCGCCCGGCCTCGTGCTTGTAGTGGATGGCACCCAGCCCGGCGGCGCGCGCGATGCCGGCGAGGCTCACCAGCGGTGTGGGCGCGTAGCCCGGCCACTGGGCGATCTCGGCCATCGCCTGCTCGTGCGCGGCCGGGCTGAGGATGGGCTTGAGGTGCTCCGGGTAGGCCCCGGCCTGCGGCCGCCCGGCGCAGTGCGCGAGCGGCAGCGAGGCCAGTTCGACCGGGAGTTGCGCGGCGCTCATCGCCGCACCCCGGGATTTTGTAGCCCGGATGGCGCGCAGCGGAATCCGGGGCCGGCCGTGCAGCGCCCGGCGCCGCTCCCGGATTCCGGCCTGCGGCCTTCATCCGGGCTACGCAGTGGCGCTTCGGAGAAGCAGGGGCTTGGCGCGGGATGTCTCATCGGAGCACTCACTTGGCGGCGGCCTCGACCGCCTGCTCCAGCGCGCGCAGCAGGTCTTCGCCTTCCTTGCCGAAGGTCTCGCTCACATAGGCCTTCACCGCGGGCTGGGCGGCGTTGCGGAAGGCGCCTTTCTCGGCGGGCGTCAGCGAGGTCACCGTCATGGTCTTGGCGAGCGCCGGCAGACCCTTCGCGGACGCCTCGATGATGCGGCTGATGCCGCGGTTGGCGACGATGGCGCTCTTTGCCGCGCTCTTCACCACGGCCTGCTCGTCGGGGGTGAGGGTGTCGAAGAACTTGCGGTTCATCACCCAGACGTAGGGGGCGAACAGGTGGTCGGTGAGGGTGATGTGCTTCTGCACCTCGTTGAACTTGGCCATGGTGATGATGGGCACCGGGTTCATCTGGCCGTCGGCCACGCCGGTCTGCAGCGCGGTGTACACCTCGGCCC
>JAUVWV010000329.1 GCA_030603925.1 Thauera sp.
TCGAGGTCGACCTGATGCAGCCGCTCGACCCGGAGAAGAAGCCGGCGGTGCACACCACCCCGCTCAACCACGTCGGCCTGTGGGTGGACGACCTGCCCAAGGCGGTGGAATGGCTCAGCGCCAACGGTGTGCGCTTCGCTCCGGGCGGCATCCGGCGCGGCGCGGCCGGTTACGACATCACCTTCATGCACCCGAAGGGCAACGAAGACTTCCCGATCGGCGGCGAGGGTGTGCTGATCGAACTGGTGCAGGCGCCGCCCGAAGTGGTCGAGGCGTTCGCCCGGCTCGCGGGCTGAGGCCTCCACGAACGGATCGCGGCCAAGGCCGCTCCTACGCACGGTCATCGCCGGGCGGGAGCGGCCTTGGCCGCGATGCGGACTAAGGAGAACGGACGCCGTGAGCGCGGGCAAGCCCGCCTAGCCAGCCGCAGCCGCCAGCTTGGCCGCGCGGATGGCGGCGTACTCGTCTTCCCAGAACCACTTTTCCTCGCCGAAGGCGGGCTTGAGGTGGTTGAGCCAGGTGGCCTTGTCGTCGTACTTCGCGAAGAAGGGCCGCTGCACCCAGTCCGGATTGCGCCCCTGGATGAAGCGCAGCACGATGACCTTCTCGCCGGCCACCTCGGCCACGCCCTGGATCTCCACCTTGCCCGGGCTGGCCGACATGCTGGGGCCGCGCACCGTGCGCGCCAGGCCGGAGACCTGCTGGATGGCGTCGCGGTAGATCTCCCAGGCGCGCACCAGCGGCACCTCGAAGTAGTTGCGCGCGCCGGTGTCGCGTTCGACGAACATGTAGTAGGGCACGATGCCCAGTTCGACTTCCTTCTGCCACAGGCGCGCCCACACCGCCGGGTCGTCGTTGATGTGCGCCACCAGCGGGCCCTGCGCGCGGATCACCGCACCTGTACCCCGTACGCGGCGGATCGCCGCCTGCGCCACCTCGGTGTCGAGTTCCTTCCAGTGGTTGTAGTGCGCCATGATGGCGAGCTGCTTGCCGGACTCCACGACGCGCTCGAACAGACGGATCAGCTCGTCCGCATCCTCCGCGGAAACGAAGCGCTGCGGCCAGAAGGTGAGCGCCTTGGTGCCGATGCGGATCGTGCGGATGTGCTCGAACTCGGGGGCCAGCAGGGGCTCGATGTAGCTCTTCAGGTGCGCAGTCTTCATCACCATCGGGTCGCCGCCGGTGAACAGCACATCGGTGACTTCCCGGTGGGTACGCAGGTAGTTGTGCAGCACCGCGGCCTCCGAACTGGCGATGCGCAGTTCCTTGTCGCCGACGAACTGCTCCCAGCGGAAGCAGAAGGTGCAGTAGCTGTGGCAGGTCTGCCCCTGACTGGGGAAGAACAGCACCGTCTCGCGGTACTTGTGCTGGATGCCGTCGAGGCGGTGGCCCTCGTCGTCGCGCGGCATGTTCATTTCCATCTGGTCGGCCGGATGGGGGTTGAGCTCGTGACGGACCTCATCCACCACGCGCGCGATCTCGTCCTTCTCGGCACCGCCCTTCAGCAGCGCGGCGACTCGCTCGTAGTGTTCCGGCGCGAGCATGCCACGCTGCGGGAAAGTGAGCTGGAAGATCGGGTCTTCCGGCACCTTGTCCCAGTCGATCAGTTCGTCGATGACGTACTGGTCGACGCGGAAGGGCAACACCGTGGACACTACCTTCATCTCGAAACGCGCTTCCTCGGACAGGCGCGCCAGCGCCTCGATGCGCTCGAGGTCGCGCTGGGTGTAAACCTTGAACGGTACGGGACCGGCCTGCTCGCCCACCTGGGCGAGGGACCACTGGCGATCGACGGTCTGGGTTTGGGCACGCATGGGCATCTCCTCTCGTTGCGCTTGCACCGCGGACACCGCCGTACCGCGCAGGACTGCACGCTACCAAGGGGCCGGGGATGAAGCGGTTGTGACTGCCGGCAGCGCAGGAAAGAGGCGCGGGAGAATGCGTGGCGCGCGCTGCCGTTGATGGGGCCGCCGGAAGGTCACGGCGGCCGGGTTAATGGGGCTATGTTATTGCACACGATAGTTTTGTGCAAATGTGACCAGACGCAGCCGGGGAAGTTCCGTCACCGGCGGCGCAGCGTACGGACAAAAAAAAGGGCCTGCTTGCGCAGGCCCGTCCCTCGACAGGTACCCGCCGCCTCGCGGCAGCGGGTCTCCCTCCCCATCGAACGAAAAACAGCGTGGTAACGCTTACTCGAACTCGACGATGATCTCGTCCACCGACAGGCTGGCGCCCGGCTTGGCGACGACCTTCTTCACCTTGCCGTCCTGCTCGGCCTTGAGCACGTTCTCCATCTTCATCGCCTCGATCACCGCCAGTTTCTCGCCGGCCTTGACCTCCTGCCCTTCGCTGACGGCGATCTCGCGCAGCAGGCCGGGCATCGGCGAGAGCAGGAACTTGGACAGGTCGGGCGGCAGCTTCACCGGCATCAGCGTCTGCAGGTCCGCCCAACGCGCGCTCATCACCATCATGGTGGCCTGGGTGCCGTTGTGGTTCATGCGGTACTTGAGTCCGTTGCGCTCCAGCTGCAGGGTGAAGGCTTGGCCGTTGACCGTACCGCTCACCAGGATCTCGCCGAACTGCCAGGCGGTACGCACCTCGAAGCGCTCGCCGGCGACGAGCACGTCGTAGCCGCCGTCGGCCGGCAGCACGTTCACCAGGGTGCGCGTCTCGCCGCGGATCACGGTGTAGTCGTCGCCCACCAGGCGCTCGTGGCCGGGCATCTGCCCGGAGATCTGCGCATCGCGATCCTCGAAGGCGCGATGCAGGGCGGCCGCCACGGTGACGAACAGCAGCGGGTCGTCATGCGGCACCAGCGAGGCGTCGAAGCCCAGCGGGTACTCCTTGGCGATGAAGCTGGTGTCGAAGATGCCGGACATGAAGCGCGGGTGCTGCATCAGCGCGGCCTGGAAGGGGATGTTCGAGCTGATGCCGCGGATCACGAAGGCGTTCAGGGCCTCGCGCATGCGCTCGATGGCCTGGTCGCGGCTGGCGCCGTGGGTGATCAGCTTGGCGATCATCGAATCGTAGTACATCGAGATCTCGCCGCCGTCGTACACGCCGGTATCGACGCGCACCTGGCCATCCACTTCCGCCGGCGGCTGGAACTTCACCAGGCGGCCGGTGGAGGGCAGGAAGCCGCGGAAGGGGTCTTCCGCGTTGATGCGGCA
>JAUVWV010000161.1 GCA_030603925.1 Thauera sp.
CACGCGAGGCCGCCAAGGGCAAGCAGAGCGGGCGCACCCAGGAGATCCAGCGCCTGATCGGCCGCAGCCTGCGCGCGGTGATGGATCTCGGCGCGCTGGGCGAACGCCAGATCACCGTCGATTGCGACGTCCTGCAGGCCGACGGCGGCACCCGCACCGCGGCCATCACCGGCGCCTGCGTGGCGCTGCACGATGCGCTGAACAGCCTGATCGCCGCCGGCAAGCTCAAGACCAGCCCGCTGCGCGACTTCGTCGCCGCGGTGTCGGTGGGCGTGTATCGCGGCACCCCGGTACTGGATCTGGACTACGATGAAGATTCGGACTGCGACACCGACATGAACGTGGTGATGACCGGCGCCGGCGGCTACGTCGAAGTGCAGGGCACCGCCGAAGGCAGCCCCTTCACGCGCGCCGAGCTGGACAGCCTGCTCGGCCTGGCGGAGCAGGGTATCGCCCGTCTGGTCGAGGTCCAGAAGAGCGCCCTCGCCGGAAACTGACCATGCCCACCCGACTCGTACTCGCCAGCAACAACGCCAAGAAGGCCGCCGAACTGCAGGCCCTGCTCGCTCCGCTCGGCCTGCAGGTGCTTGCGCAGGGCGAACTGGGGGTGAGCGAGGCCGAGGAGCCCCATCCCACCTTCGTCGAGAACGCGCTGGCGAAGGCGCGCCATGCGGCCGCGGCCACCGGCCTGCCGGCGATCGCCGACGACTCCGGACTGTGCGTCGCCGCGCTGGGCGGCGCACCCGGCGTGCAATCGGCACGCTACGCCGGCGAGCCGAAGTCCGACGCGCACAACAACGCCCTGCTGCTCGAACGCCTGGCGGGTGTCGCCGACCGCCGCGCGCATTTCGTCTCGGTGGTAGTGCTGGTGCGCTCTGCCGACGACCCGCAGCCGCTGATCGCCGACGGCGAATGGCACGGCCAGATCCTCGAGTCGGCGCGCGGCGAAGGCGGCTTCGGCTACGACCCGCTGTTCTGGCTGCCCGAACTCGAACAGAGCGCCGCCGAGCTCGACGCCCAGCTGAAGAACACTCTCAGCCACCGCGGCGCGGCGATGCGCCACCTGCTCGACCGCCTGAAGACCCACCCGCTGTGAGCACACGCCGCGTCATCCCGCTGACGCCGGCACCCGCCGCCGTCAGGGCCCAGCCCATGCCCGCCCGCGCACAGCTGGATGCCCCGCCGCCGCTGGCGCTCTACATCCACTACCCGTGGTGCGTGAAGAAGTGCCCGTATTGCGATTTCAACTCGCACACCGCGCGCGGCGCCGAGCCGCCCGAGGCGGCCTATGTGGCTGCGCTGATCGCCGACATCGAGCACGCGCTGCCGCAGGTGTGGGGGCGCCGCGTGCACTCGGTGTTCATCGGCGGCGGCACCCCCAGCCTGCTGTCAGCCGGCGCGCTCGACCGCCTGCTCACCGCGGTGCGCACCTTGCTGCCGCTCGACCCGCTGGCCGAGATCACCCTCGAAGCCAACCCCGGCACGGTGGAGGCCGCACGCTTCCGCGACTACCGCGCCGCCGGGGTGAACCGCCTGTCGCTCGGCATCCAGAGTTTCGACCCGCGCATGCTGGCCGCCATCGGCCGCATCCATGACGACCGCGAGGCGCGCACGGCGGTCGATCTGGCGCTGGCCACCTTCGAGCGGGTGAACCTCGACCTGATGTACGCGCTGCCGCAGCAAAGCCTGAGCGAGGCGCTCGCCGACCTGCGCACGGCGATCGCCAGCGGAGTGAGCCATCTGTCCTGCTACCACCTGACCCTGGAGCCCAACACCCCCTTCGCCCACAGCCCGCCGGCGCTGCCCGACGACGAACTGGCCGCCGACATGCAGGACGCCATCGAAGCCGAACTGGCCGGCGCGGGCTTCCAGCATTACGAAACCTCGGCCTTTGCCCGCCCGGCGCAGCAGTGCCGCCACAACCTCAACTACTGGACCTTCGGCGACTACCTGGGGATAGGCGCGGGGGCGCACGGCAAGCTGTCGAGCCACGCCGGCATCGTGCGCGAAATGCGCCACAAGCACCCGGAGCGCTACCTGGCGGCGGCCGCGCGCGGCGACTTCGTGCAGGAGCGGCGCGAGGTCGGCGTCGCGGAGCTGCCCTTCGAGTTCATGATGAACGCGCTGCGCCTCACCGGCGGCGTGCCCGCCGGCCTTTTCGCCGCACGCACCGGCGTGCCGCTCGCCGCACTGGGCGAGCGCCTCGGCGAGGCGCGCCGCCGCGGCCTGCTCGCTGCCGACCCGGCAGTGCTGCAGCCCACCGCCCAGGGGCGGCGCTTTCTCAACGACCTGCTGCAGATCTTCCTCGACGACGCGGCCTGAGCGGCCGCCCCGCGGCACTCAGCCGGCTTCGCGCACCGCGGCCTCGAGCAGGTCGAGCGCCCACACGTCCTGCAGCACCGCGATGAGCGCACGGATCACCGGGTCGTTGGCACGCTTGCGCAGGTAGGCAAAGCGCAGCGGCACCGATGGCAGGGCCACCGGCAGCTCGTAGGCACCGTCGTCCTCGCCGCCGACCATCCCGGCACGCACGATCCCCAGCCCCACCCCGGCACGTACCAGTTCGATCAGCGCATCGTCCTGGTTGGCCAGCACGGTGCGCGCCGGCTCGCAGCAGTGCGCGTCGAACAGCGTGCGCATGGCCTTGAAGTAGGCGCAGTCCGGCGAGGTGAACACCCAGGGCTGGCGCGCCAGCGCGGGCACGCCGAAATCGGCCAGCTGGGCGCGCATCGTCTTCGGCGCGGCGATCACCAGCGCCTCGTCGCACAGATCGAGGGTTTCCACCGCCGCATCGTCGGCCTCGCCCGAGATGAAAGCCCCATCGAGCTTGCCGATGCGCAGTGCGGGCAGATTGACGCCCGTGGTGCCGCTCAGCATGGCCACATCCAGGCGCGGGTAGCGTGTGGCCAGTCCGGCCTGCAGGGCGGTGATGCGCAGGAAGCGCGCATCGGTGTTCAGCCCGATCCGCACGCTGGCGACCAGCTCGTCCTGCAGGCTCCGCGCGTGCTGCAGGAAAGCGCCCGCCGCCGCGAGGGCCTGGCGGGCACGCGGCAGAAGATCCTCGCCGACCGGCGTGAGGCGCATGCCCTTCGGCGTGCGCTCGAACAGGGTGACGCCGAGGGTTTCCTCCAGCGCCTTGATGTGCGCGCTGATCGCCGGCTGGCTGGTGAACAGGCGCTCCGAGGCGCGGGTGAGATTGCGCTCCTCGGCAACGGCGACGAAGGTTCTGAGGTGATAGAGCTCCATGGATGTTCCTGCGACACAGACGGCATGTCCGCAGTAAAGCGCAAAGCACCGCGCCGCGCCATCGCATTTTCTGAACGCCGGCTTCCGGATAAACGATTGGCCGCGCCGGCGGCTTGCGTCCAAGCTGGAATCCGCAACGCAAGGAGACCACCATGGAACACCGCCTTCACGCTACGCTCGGCGCACCACCCGCCGCACCGCCTTCCGCTCAGCCCTCGGCGCTGGCCGCGTTTGCACGCCGCGTGCGCCGCCTGGCCGCCTTGTGCGCGCTGTGGCAGCGTCGCCATACGCAGCGCCGCGAACTGGGCGAACTTGACGACCGCCTGCTGCGCGACATCGGCATCACCCGCGAACAGGCCTGGCGCGAAGCGGGCAAGCCGTTCTGGCGCGCCTGAGCCCCCTCCGGGTGCGCCCCTCGCTCAGGGCGACTCGCACAGGCAGTGTGCGTAGAGGTGGTCGCGGTCGTTCCAGCGCAACAACTCGCCGGCCGCGCTCTCCAGCTCGCCCAGCAGCACGCCGAGCGCCGCGGAGCCGGCCGGTGCGGCGGGCGGCGTACCGGCCCATGCGCCGAAGCGGCTCAACAGGCGCTGTGCGGGCGACAGGCGGGCCACCGGCCAGCTGAGCTCGTAGCGCTCCAGCCCAGCGCGCTGCGCCGCCGCAGCGATTGCCGCCTCCAGCCCGCCAAGCTGATCGACCAGCCCCAGGTCGGCCGCGGCCTGGCCGGTCCACACCCGGCCGCGCGCCACCTGCTCCACCTCGTCCAGGGTCAGCCCGCGCCCCCTGGCGACGGTGTCGAGGAAGCGCCGGTAGCCATGTTCGATGCCGATCTGCAGGGCCTGCGCGGCGGCCGGCTCGAGCGGCCGGCGCGGATCGAAGGCGCCGGCCAGCGGACTGGTGGCCACCCCATCGACGCCGACCCCGAGGCGTTCGAGCGGCCGGGAGAATTCGGGGAACATCGCAAAGATGCCGATCGACCCGGTGAGGCTGACCGGACTGGCCCAGATCTCGTCGGCGCCGGCGGCAATCCAGTATCCGCCCGAGGCGGCCACCGAACTCATCGAGGCCACCACCGGCTTGCCGGCGGCGCGGGTCAGTTCCAGTTCGCGGCGGATCAACTCCGAGGCGAAAGCGCTGCCGCCCGGGCTATCGATGCGCAGCACCAGCGCCTTCACCCGCTCGTCCTCGCGCGCCTCGCGGATCAGCCGCGCGAGGGTGTCACCGCCCACCGCGCCGCGCGGCTGCTCGCCGTCCATGATCGCGCCCTGCGCCACCAGCACCGCGACCTGCTCCGTCACCCGCTTGCGCTCGCCGCGCACCGCGGCCAGGTAGCTGCCCAGGCCGATCTGGCGGAAGCTGTCGCCGTCGGCCATCTCTTCTTCCTCGTCCTCGCCGCTGCCCAGCCGGGCGATCAGCAGGCCGCGCCACTCGTCGCGCGTGCTCAGGGCGTCCACCAGGCCGGCGGCCTGCGCCGCCCGCGCCGGATCGCCGTCCGCCGCGGCAAGCGCCGCAGCGTAGTCGCCGACGTAGCGCTCCAGCGCGTCCGGCTCGATGCGCCGCGCCGCGGCCACGTCGCTGCGGAAGGCGTCCCACAGTCCGTCGAGCAGGTCGCGCGAGGACGCGCGGTCCTCCTCCGACATGTCGCGCCGGGTGAAGGGTTCGCTGAAGGACTTGTACTCGCCGACGCGGAAGACGTGCACCTTGATGCCGAGGCGCTCCAGCGCCTCGCCGAAATAGGTCACGTAGCGCGCCAGGCCGCGCAGCAGGACGAAGCCGTCCGGCGCGAGGTGGACTTCGTCGGCCACCGAGCCGAGGTAGTACTGCGCCTGGGTGAAACGCTCGCCACGCACCAGCACCGGCTTGCCGGCGGCCCGGAAGTCCGCCAGCGCGGCGCGCAGTTCGGCCAGTTTGGACAGCCCGCCGCCCTGCAGACGGTCGGTCTCCAGCACCAGCATGGCGATGCGCGTGTCGTCGCGCGCGCTGCGCACCGCTTCGAGCAGGTCGCCCAGCACCACCTGTCCGACCGCGCCGCGCTCGCCGCGCAGCAGGCTCAGCGGATCGTCGAAGGCGGCCTGCTCGACCAGCACGCCCGCCGGGCGCAGCACCAGCGCCGCACCCTCGGGCACCTGCGGGCCGGGGCGCCACAACAGGGCGATCACCACCCCGATGAAGAACAGGAAGACCAGGTTGAAGAGGGTGCGCCGCAGCGCATCCAGCCAGCGCCAGCTGGCCTGCAGGACCTTGCCGATGAAACCGAAGAATCGTCCGATCATGGGTTGGGTTCCTTCGGGCGTGTGACGGCCGCCCCGCCCGTTGCGCCCGGTTTGAGGACGGACGCCCTGTTTGTCCTGCGCACCCGCCCCGCGCTCAGGCGCGGCGGCGGAAGACCAGATCCCACACGCCATGGCCCAGACGCAGGCCGCGGTGCTCGAACTTGGTCAGCGGCCGGTAGTCGGGACGCGGCGCGAAGCCTCCGGCGGTGTTCTCCAGCAGCGCCTCCCCGCAGAGTACCTCAAGCATCCAGTGTGCGTAATCTTCCCAGTCGGTCGCGCAGTGCAGGTAGCCGCCGGGCGCCAGCTTGGCGGCGATCAGCGCAACGAAGTCAGGCTGGATGATGCGCCGCTTGTGGTGGCGCTTCTTGCGCCAGGGGTCGGGGAAGAACACATGCACGCCGGCCAGCGCACCGTCCGGGATCATGTCGCGCAGCACCTCGACGGCATCGTGCTGCATGATGCGCAGGTTGCCCAGGCCCTGTTCGTCGATCAGCTTGCACAGCGCGCCCACGCCGGGGGTGTGCACCTCGATGCCGAGGTAGTCCTGCTCCGGGTGCGCGGCGGCGATGCGCGCGGTGGTCTCGCCCATGCCGAAGCCGATCTCGACGATCTTCGGCGCGCTGCGTCCGAAGGCGGCGTCGAGATCCAGCGCCGCCTCGCGATAGGCGATGCCGACGCGCGGCAGCACGGTGTCGAGATAGCGCTGCTGGGCCTCCGACATGCGCCCCTGGCGCAGCACGAAACTGCGGATGGAGCGGCGCGAGAAACGGTGCTCCTCCTGCGCCTCGCCTGCGGGGAGGGCGCGATCTTCGATGCCTGCGCGCATGCTCAGGATCCGATCAGGCCGGCAGTGGGCGAGCTCGGATCGGCCGAGTACAGCTTGCGCGGCATGCGCCCGGCGAGGAAGGCCTCGCGCCCGGCTTCGACCGCCTTTTTCATCGCGCCGGCCATCCGCACCGGCTGGCGGGCCGCGGCGATGGCGGTGTTCATCAGCACGCCGTCGCAGCCCAGCTCCATGGCGATCGCCGCGTCGGAAGCGGTGCCCACGCCGGCATCGACCAGCACCGGGACACGGGCAGCGTCGATGATCAGGCGCAGGTTCCACGGATTGAGGATGCCCATGCCGGAACCGATCAGCGAAGCCAGCGGCATCACCGCGACACAGCCGATCTCTTCCAGCATCTTCGCCTGGATGGGGTCGTCGGAGCAGTACACCATGACGTCGAAGCCGTCCTTCACCAGCGTTTCGGCGGCCTTCAGGGTTTCCGGCATGTTGGGGAACAGCGTCTGCGGATCGCCCAGCACCTCCAGCTTGACCAGCGCATGGCCGTCCAGCAGTTCGCGCGCCAGGCGCAGGGTGCGCACCGCGTCGTCGGCGGTATAGCAACCCGCCGTGTTGGGCAGGATGGTGAAGCGCTCGGGCGGCAGCACGTCGAGCAGGTTGGGCTCGTCCGGGTTCTGCCCGATATTGGTACGGCGGATCGCCACGGTGACGATCTCGGCGCCGCTCGCCTCGATGGCCTCGCGGGTCTCGGCGAAATCACGGTACTTGCCGGTGCCGACCAGCAGGCGCGACGCATAGGACTTGCCGGCGATGACCAGGGGATCGTTCATGATGGACCTGTAGGAAAGAGTCGGGAAAACGGGCGGACAGGACTGCGGCCTTCAGCCGCCGCCGACCGCCACGACGATTTCGAGCCGGTCGCCGTCGGCGAGTTCGGTCTGCGCATGCCGGGCGCGCGGCACGATCTCGCCGTTGCGCTCCACGGCCAGGCGCTTGCCGGCCAGCGCGCGGCGCAGCAGGAGATCGGAGACGGTCAGCCCCTCCTCGACGACTTCGGTCTGACCATTGATGACGAGCTGGATCATGGGAACGGGCTTGCGCAGTGCGCGCCGACGGGCGTTGCGAGGCGTTGAATCTTACCACGCCGCCGATTGCGCACTGCAGGCCGGCTCCTTTAGAATGCCACCCTCTCGCGGAGCTTCCGCCTCCGCCGGCGCGGGCGTCGTATAACGGCTATTACCTCAGCTTCCCAAGCTGATGACGAGGGTTCGACTCCCTTCGCCCGCTCCACCGCATCATTCTGCGGACTTCCGCAGAAGTCCAAGAGAGTCTGCAAGTCATTGCCATACAAGGACTTTTCCTCTCTTTGACGTTCTGCCGTGGTCCACTGCGATCCGCCTACAGCCGG
>JAUVWV010000315.1 GCA_030603925.1 Thauera sp.
CTCGGCGGCCTGCGCCAGCGCGGTGTAGATGCCCGGGCGGCCGTCGACCGCCTCGGTGACCGAGTCGCCCACCGGCTGGACGAAGCAGTTGATCAGCGTGGCCTGCAGGTTGGTGCCGGCGGCGCTGTTGATGCGCCCGGCGGGCACGAAACCCTTTTCCTGCGCGTCGAGGAACTTGGCTTCCCAGTAGGCACGCTTGTCTTCGTTCTCGACCGCGGCCAGGGCGCGCGCCACGCGGCGGCGCACTTCGGTGATGCTGGTCTCCTCGCCCTTGGCGTATTTTTCGATCAGGACTTCGCCCGAAATTTCTTGCGGAGCGAGCGTGGAGGCATCGACCTTGCCGCCAGCCTGTGTCTGGGTGGTAGCGCTCATGTGGATGGGTCCGTTGTTGTGGTTGCGTCGGGAGCTGGAACGCTGTGAAGCATAGCTCCAAATGCTTTGATGTGCAAAAAAATATAAATCAATAAAAACAGATAGATAAGCAAAGTGGTCGTGTGTCAACGGCTATTTTGCTACTACATCTAGTAGTGCTGATTTGTGCTTGTCTGCGTGCAAGAAGCCTTGTGAACGCTGGAATGCATGCCGGAAACATAGGCGGACAGGCGTATGCGGGGCGTCCCCCAGGGGTGCCTGCGGGCGGTGCGGCGGGCCGTTCGGGGCTGTTCAGACCGCCGTGGCGGTGCCTTCGGTTTCGCCGAAGTGGGGGTGGCGCGGCAGCACCACGCGGAAGGTGGTGCCCGCGCCGACGGTGCTGGAGACCTCGATCCGCCCGCCGTGCTTGCCGACGATGCCGTAGGCCAGCGAGAGGCCCAGGCCGGTGCCCTTGCCGACCGGCTTGGTGGTGAAGAAGGGCTCGAAGATCCGCCCGAGGTGTTCGGGGGCGATGCCCTTGCCGGTGTCGGCCACCTCGACCCAGACCTGCGCCTCGTCGCTGCCGGTGCGCAGGGTGATGCGCCCCTTCTGCTCGATCGCGTGCGCGGCGTTGATCAGCAGGTTCATGAACACCTGGTTGAGCTGCGAGGGGAAGCACTCGATCTCCGGGATGCCCGCGTACTCCCTGACCACCTCGGCCTTGTACTTGAGCTCGTTCCACACCACGTTGAGCGTGCTTTCCAGCCCGGTCTCGAGATTGGCAATCTCGCGCTCGGCGCGATCGACGTGGGAGAAGTCCTTCAGGTCCTGCACGATGCGCCGCACGCGCAGCAGGCCGTCGAGCGACTCGCTGAGCAGGTGGCCGATGTCCTCGCGCAGCCAGGCGGCGTCCACCTCTTCCTTCAGCTGCCGCATGGCGGTGCGCTGTGCCTCGGACAGCGAGGGTTCGAGTTCTTCGTAGGCGTCGAGCAGGCGCAGCACGTCGCGCGCATAGTTCTGCAGGGTGCCGAGGTTGGAATTGACGAAGGCCACCGGGTTATTGATCTCGTGCGCCACCCCGGCGGCGAGCTGGCCGATGGAGGCCATCTTCTCCGACTGCAGCAGCTGGCTCTGCGCTTCGGCCAGCTTTGCGATCAGTTCGGCCTGGCGCGCCTTCTCCTCGCGCAGCGTGGCGTTGGCGGCCTCCAGTTCGGCGGTGCGCTCGCGCACCCGCTCTTCGAGGCGGTCGCGCGACTCGCGCAGCGCCTCTTCGCTGCGGATGCGCCCGGTGATGTCGTTGTAGCTGTATACCCGGCCGACGATGTTCTCGCCGAGGTATTGCGGGCGCGAGCGGCATTCGAACACCCGCCCGTCGCGCAGGCGGAACAGGTCTTCCGTCTCGCCGCGTTCGACGATGGCGTGCAGGCGCGCGCGGCAGGTCTCGCGCTCCTCCACCTGTTCGGCCATGTAATCCAGGATGGCGGCGTCCTCGCGTGCCAGCAGCAGCGCCTCGGGGATGCCCCACATGCGGCTGAACAGCCGGTTCATGCTGGCGATGCGCCCTTGCCAGTCGATCACCAGAATGCCGTTGCCGGTCGATTCCAGCGTCGCACGCAGTTGCGACAGGGTCTGTTCCAGGGTCTCCTCGACCCGCCGCTCGCCGCGGATGTCGCGCGCCTGCACCACCAGCAGGCGGCGCCCGTCGTGCTCCAGGCTGGAGATGGACTTCATCACCGTGAGCAGCGATTCGTCCGCGCAGCGGTACAGGCCTTCCTGACTGTCGATGTCTGCGTGCTGGCCGTTGCGCACCTCTTCCCAGTAGAACACGTCCTGCAGCGAGCTCTCGATGTCGGTGATCGGCATGCCTTCGAGCGCCTCGTCCGCATAGCCCAGGGTGTGTGCCGCCGCACGGTTGGCGAGCACGATGCGCAGGTCGGCCGGATCGACCAGCAGCATCATCTGCGGGCTGTGGTCCAGCATCAGGCGTGCGAGTTTGTCGTTCATCCGGCGGGCGATCCCGGGCCGGCCTTGCCGGCGTCGAAGTAGTAGCTGACCCGCTTGCGCGGACTCAGGTAGTTGTAGATCTCGCCCGGCACCTGGGCGGGGCGGATCGGCTTGGCGATGGACAGGTCGTCCTCGCGCGCCAGGTCGACGATGATGGCCTCCTCGCGCGGAATGTTGGCGTCGTAGATGATGATCATCGGCTTCATCGGCCGCGCGGTGTTGACCGTGGCGACCATTGCCGTGGCGCCGTTGGAGAGCTGCACGATGGTGCCGGGCGGATACACCCCCAGACAGCGGATGAAGATTTGCAGCAGCTTCGGATCGAACTTGCTGCGCAGACGCGCGAACATGGTGGACAGCGCCTCGTTGGGCGTCAGCGCGTCGGCCAGGCCGACCGGGTTGCACAGGTTGTCGTAGTGGTTGGCGATGGCGACGATGCGCGACAGCAGACCGATCGCCTCGCCCTTCAGTCCGCCGGGGTAGCCGCTGCCGTCGTGCATCTCGTGGTGCTGGCCGATGATGTCGAGTACCGGCGGCGGCAGCTTGAGGCGCTTGCCGAGCTCCACGCCGTACTGGCAGTGCATCTCGTACAGGTGGCGCTCGGCCTGGGTGAGCGGCTCGACCTTCAGCAGGATGCGGTCCGGGATCTCCCGCCGCCCGACGTCGTGCAGCAGCGCACCCATGCCCAGCGCGCCGACCACCTCCTGCGGCAGACCTAGTTCGCGCGCCATCATCATCGACAGGGTGGCGACGTTGAGCGCATGCACGTAGAGCTCCTCGCCGCCGGTCTTGTCGCCCATGACATGGATCGCCAACTCCGGCGCGCTGAGGATGGAGTCGGCGATGCGGGCCACCAGGTCGCCGGCCTTGCGCATGCATTCGACCGGTTCGTTGAAGAGATTCTTCTCGACGTCGCGGATGGTGCGCGCCGAGTCGATGAAGGCGGCCTCCACCCGTGCGGCCGAGTCGCGCTGCACGCGGATGCGGTCGCGCATCGCGCGCTTGGCTTCGAGTGCCGAAGGGATGGCCTGCGCCGCGTCGGCCTCGCCCGGCAGCTCCGCGGGCGCTGCGCGCGGTGCCGCGACGGC
>JAUVWV010000229.1 GCA_030603925.1 Thauera sp.
ATCGTCGGCACCCCGATCGCCTGGTGGCTGGCGCGCACGGGCTCGAAGTGGAAGGGCGTGGTGGGCGCGGTGGTGGCGTTGCCGCTGGTGCTGCCGCCCACCGTGCTGGGCTTCTACCTGCTGGTGGCGATGGGGCCGAACGGCCCGGTCGGCCGCCTCACCGAAAGCCTGGGGCTGGGCACGTTGCCCTTCACCTTCCCCGGGCTGGTGGTGGCCTCGGTGTTCTATTCGCTGCCCTTCGTCGTGCAGCCGGTGCAGAACGCCTTCGAGGCGGTCGGCGAGCGCATGCTGGAGGCCGCCGCCACCTTGCGCGCCAGCCCGCTGGACACCTTCTTCAGCGTGGTGCTGCCGCTGGCCCGCCCCGGCTTCGTCACCGCCGCGGTGCTGGGCTTCGCCCATACCGTGGGCGAGTTCGGCGTGGTGCTGATGATCGGCGGCAACATTCCCGAGCAGACCCGCGTGGTGTCGGTGCAGATCTACGACCATGTCGAGGCGCTGGAGTACGCCGAGGCCCACCTGCTGTCGGCCGGCATGCTGGCCTTCAGCTTCGTTGTGCTGCTCTTCCTCTATACCCGCAAGGGCGTGCGCGCATGGAAATGAACACTGCCACCACGGCCGGCATCCGCGCCCGCTGCCGGGTGGACTGGCCCGGCTTCACGCTCGACGTGGACCTCGACTTGCCCGGGCGCGGCGTGACCGCGCTGTTCGGCCATTCCGGTTCCGGCAAGACCACGCTGCTGCGCTGCATCGCCGGGCTGGAGCGCGGTGCCGGCGAGGTGGTGTTCAAGGGTGCGCCGTGGCAGGACAGCGCGCGCGGCGTGTTCCTGCCCACCCACCGGCGCCCGCTCGGCTACGTGTTCCAGGAGGCCAGCCTGTTTCCCCACCTGTCGGTGCGCAAGAACCTCGAGTTCGGCCGCAAGCGCGTGGGCGGGCCGCAGCGCGTGGCGCTCGACCACGCGCTTGAGCTGCTGGGCATCGGCCATCTGCTGGAGCGCATGCCGGGCGGGCTGTCGGGCGGCGAGCGCCAGCGTGTGGGCATCGCCCGGGCGCTGGCGACCAGCCCGGAACTGCTGCTGATGGACGAGCCGCTGGCCGCGCTGGACCTCAAGCGCAAGGCCGAGATCCTGCCTTACCTGGAACGCCTGCACGACGAACTGGGCATTCCGGTGCTCTACGTCAGCCATGCGCCCGACGAGGTCGCCCGCCTGGCCGACCATGTGGTGCTGATGGAGAACGGCCGCGTGGTCGCCAGCGGCGGCCTGCGCGAGACGCTGGCCCGCCTGGACCTGCCGACCGCGTTCTCCGAGGATGCCGGGGTGGTCATCGAGGCCACGGTGGGCGAGCACGACGCGCGCTACCATCTCACCCGGCTGGACTTCCCCGGCGGCGGCGTGTTCGTCGCCCGGCGCCCGGAAGCCCCTGGCGCCCGCCTGCGCTTCCGCGTGCATGCACGCGACGTCAGCCTGGCGCGCGAGCGGGTGGACGGCACCAGCATCACCAACCTGCTGCCGGCGACGGTGACCGAGATCGCCGATGCCGATACGCCGGCGCATGTGCTGGTGCGCCTGGAGGCCGAAGGCACGGCGCTGATCGCGCGCATCACGCGGCGTTCGCTGGATCAGCTGCAGATCGAGCCCGGGCTGCGCATGTGGGCGCAGATCAAGGCGGTGGCGCTGCTGGGCTGAGGCGCCGCCCGGCATCGGCTATCATTGACCCTTTCACCGCAAGGCTGATGCCGCCATGCTTCACTGCCGCACCATCCCCGTCACCCCCTTCGAACAGAACTGCTCGCTGCTGTGGTGCGACGCCACCCGCCGCGCGGCGGTGGTCGATCCGGGCGGCGACGTCGAGCGCATTCTCGCCGCAGTGCGCGAGGAAGGCGTGCAGGTCGAGAAGATCCTCATCACCCACGGCCACATCGACCACGCCGGAGGTACCGCCGCGCTGGCTCGCCAGTTGAAGGTGCCGGTGGAAGGGCCGCAGGAGGAAGACCGCTTCTGGATCGCCGGCATGCCGCAGCAGAGCAAGATGTTCGGCTTTCCCGACGTGGAGAGCTTCGAGCCCGACCGCTGGCTGAACGACGGCGACACGGTGAGCGTGGGCGCCGAAACCCTGCAGGTCATCCACACCCCCGGCCACACCCCGGGGCATGTGGTGTTCTTCCACCCCGGCAGCCGGCTGGCCATCGTCGGCGACGTGCTGTTCGCCGGCTCCATCGGGCGTACCGACTTTCCGCGCGGCGACCACGCCACGCTGATCGCCTCGATCCGCGAGAAGCTCTTTCCGCTGGGCGACGACGTCAGCTTCGTGCCCGGCCATGGGCCGCGCTCCACCTTCGGCGACGAGCGCGCCGACAATCCCTATGTGGGGGACTACGCATGAGGGTTGCCATCCTCGAAGACGACGCGGTGCACCGCGACACGCTGAGCGCCTGGCTGAGCGAGGCCGGCTATGCCGTGCATGCCTTTGCCAACGGACGGGACTTCATCCGCAACGCAGGGCGCGAGAGCTTCGACCTCTACCTGCTCGACTGGTGCGTGCCCGACATGAGCGGCCCCGAGGTGCTGCGCTGGGCACGTGAAGACCGCGGCGACGACGTGCCGGCCATCTTCACCACTGCGCGCGATGCCGAGGAGGATGTGGTGGCCGGGCTGTCGGCCGGTGCCGACGACTACATCGTCAAGCCCCTGCGGCGTTTCGAAACCCTCTCGCGCATCGAGGCGGTAATGCGCCGCGCGCGTCCGAGCTCGAACGAGCCGCTGCTGGAGGTGCCGCCCTTCCGCTTCGACCTGCGGCAGAAGGCGGTAAGCGTGGCGGGCGAAGCGGTGGAACTGACCGAGAAGGAGTTCGACCTCGCGCTGTTCCTGTTCCGCAACCTGGGCCGGCTGATCTCGCGCGGCCACATGCTCGAAGCGGTGTGGGGGCGCAACCCGAACGTCGCCACGCGCACCGTCGACACCCACATCAGCCGCGTGCGCACCAAGCTGGGCCTGCGCCCGGAGCGCGGCTTCCGCCTGAGCCCGACCTACAACTACGGCTACCGCCTGGAATGCGTCGAGGCCGGCACGGCGCTGACCGCCGATTGAGCGGCGGGCGGCCCGCGGCCCGGCGCCTCAGTCGCGCTTCAGCGCGTCACGGATCTCGCGCAGCAGCTTGACGTCTTCCGGTTCGGGGGCGGGTGCGGCGGGCGGCGGCGGCTCGGCGCGCTTGAGCCGGTTCATCGCCTTGATCGCAAGGAAGATGGCGAAGGCGATGATGACGAAGTCGATCGCGGTGTTGATGAAGGCGCCGTACTTGATCAGCGGGGCGCCGGCCTTTTCCGCGTCGGCGAGGGTCTCGAAAGTCTGCTCGCCCAGGTTGATGTAGAGGTGGCGGAAATCCACCCCGCCGAGCAGGCGGCCGATGATCGGCATCATGATGTCCTTCACCAGCGAATCGACGATCTTGCCGAAGGCCGCGCCGATGACCACGCCGACCGCCAGGTCGACGACGTTGCCGCGCAGGGCGAATTCCTTGAATTCCTTGATGAAGCTCATTGGGCGTCTCCCCGGGTGAGTGGTGGCCGGCCTGCCGCCATCGGCCGGCGGTCGGCATGGCATGGATCATAGCCGGCGCATTGCAGCGCGTACATATGACGAAATGCAGAGGGCGCCGACGGCGGGCCGGCGCGCGCGTTTTTTGCATGTTTTTGCAATGCCGGCGCCATCTGTCACTAGAATCGAGAGGTTTGTCCGCCTGCCCACCGTTCCCGCCATGCGCCTCGCCCCTCTTCCCGCCCTTGCCCGCAGCCTGCTGCTGAGCGCCCTGATCCTCGTCACCGGCCACGCGCTGGGGGAGGAGATCCGTTACCGCGTCGCGCCCGGCGACACCCTGATCGGCCTCGGTGAGCGCCTGCTGGCGCAGCCCGCCGCCTGGCCCACCGTGCAGCGCCTGAACGGCGTGGCCGACCCCTACCGCATCCCGGTGGGTACCGAGCTGCGCATCCCGCGTGCCCTGCTGCGCCCGCAGCCGCGTGCGGTGGAGGTCGAGGCGGTGAGCGGCGCGGCCAGTGCGGACGGCAGGCCGCTGGCGGCCGGCGCGCAGCTGGCTGCGGGCAGCGAGTTGAGCACCGGTGAGGACGGCCACCTCGCCCTGCGCCTGCCGGACGGTTCCACGCTCGACCTGCCGCCGCGCACGCGCCTGCGCCTGGATGCGGTGCACGGCTATCCGGCGCTGCAGGGCGAGGACGTCAAGCTGCGCCTCGAAGAGGGCAGGGTGGAGTCGCGCACGGCGCCGCAACGCGGTCCGGCGGCGCGCTACCGGGTGGAAACCCCGACCGCGGTGATCGGCGTGCGCGGGACCGAATTCCGCGTGGCCACCGATCCGCAGGCCGGCAGCAGCCGTGCCGAGGTTACCCCGGGCCGGGTGGAGGTCGCTGCGCGCGGCAGCCGCCGGGCGCTGGACGCCGGCTTCGGCCTGCTTGCCGCCGCGCGCGGCCCGCTGGGCGCGCCGCAGGCCCTGCCGCAGGCGCCGGACCTGAGCGGCTGGCCGACTGCGTTCATCGAGCCGGTGGTGCGCTTCGCGCTGCCGCAGGTCGAAGGCGTGGCCGGCTGGCGGGTGCAGCTGGCCGCTACCCCGGCCTTCCGCCCGGTGCTGGCCGAACGCAGCGGCAGCGGTGAGGTGCGCTTCGACGGCCTGCCGGACGGCGACTACCACCTGCGCGTGCGCACCATCGATGCGCACGGCCTGGAAGGCTATGACGCGCTCCACGCCTTCGCCCTGAAGGCCCGCCCCGAGCCGCCCTTCCCGGGACAGCCGCGTGATGCCGGCAAGGCCGTCGCCGGCGCGGTGGCCTTCGGCTGGAGCAGTGCGCCGGAAGCGGCGCGTTACCGTTTCGAACTCAGTACAGCAGACTTCGACGATGCGCAGACCCTTCGCGAGACGGTGGAGGGCAACGCCACGCGCCATGTGCTGGAGCCCGGCGAATACCGCTGGCGGCTCGCCAGCGTACGCGCCGACGGCGACCAGGGGCCGTGGTCCGCCGTGTCGCGCCTGAGCGTGCGCCCCCCGGCAGCCACCCCCGAACCGCCCGAGATCGGTGACGAGGGCCTGGTGTTCCGCTGGGCCGGCGAGGCCGGCCAGCGTTTCGAGTACCAGTTCTCCGCCGACCCGGCGTTTGCCAGCGTGCTGCACACGGGCGTGGTGGACCAGCCGGCGGTCGAACTGCCGCGGCCCGCGCCCGACACCTACTTCATGCGGGTGCGCGCGATCGAGGCCGACGGCTTCGTCGGCGCCTGGTCCGGCAGGCAGGGCGTGATCGTTCCGGCGGACTTCCCGTGGTGGATGCTGCTGCTGCCGCTGCTCGTCCTCTGAGCGGGCTGCGCCGCCTGCTCGGCCGGCCGCTCGGCGAGTGGCTGGCGGTGACCCTGCTGTGCGCCGGGCTGGCCGCCGGTGCGTCCTGGAACGGCTGGCTGTGGCGGGTGGACAGCCTGCTCTACGACGCCGCGATGGCCACCCAGCGCCTGCCGGCCGACCCGGCGGTGGTGGTGGTGGCGATCGACGAC
>JAUVWV010000352.1 GCA_030603925.1 Thauera sp.
GCTGCCCACCGAGTTCTCGTCCCGCATCGCGCGCAACACCCAGATCATCATCCAGGAAGAGACCCACATCTGTAACGTGGTCGACCCCTGGGCCGGCTCCTACATGATGGAAAAGCTCACCCAGGACATGGCCGACAAGGCCTGGGCGCTGATCGAAGAGATCGAGGCCATGGGCGGCATGACCAAGGCGGTCGAGTCCGGCTGGGCGAAGATGAAGGTCGAGGAGTGCGCCGCCGACAAGCAGGCGCGCATCGACTCGGGTAAGGACGTCATCGTCGGCGTGAACAAGTACAAGCTGGCCAAGGAAGACCCGATCGAGATCCTTGATATCGACAACCACGCGGTGCGTGAAGCGCAGATCGCCCGCCTCGCCCAGGTGCGCGCCAGCCGCGACAATGCCGCGGTGCAGGCGGCGCTCGATGCGCTGACCCAGTGCGCCGAGTCCGGCCAAGGCAACCTGCTCGACCTGTCGGTGAAGGCCATCCGCCTGCGCGCCACCGTGGGCGAAGTCTCCGACGCGCTGGAGAAGGTCTTCGGCCGTTACCGTGCCAACCCGCAAGCCGTGTCCGGCGTGTATGGAGCCGTGGTGGAAAACGACAGCGACTGGAAGGAACTGAAGGCCGAGATCGAAGCGTTCGTGGCCGAAGAGGGCCGCCGCCCGCGCATCATGATCGCCAAGCTGGGCCAGGACGGCCACGACCGCGGCGCCAAGGTGGTGGCCTCGGCCTTCGCCGACCTGGGCTTCGACATCGACATCGGCCCGCTCTTCCAGACCCCGGAAGAGGCCGCCCGCCACGCGGTGGAAAACGACGTGCACGCGGTCGGCTGCTCCAGCCTCGCCGCCGGGCACAAGACCCTGGTGCCGCAGATCGTCAATGAACTGAAGAAGCTCGGTGCGGACGACATCATCGTCTTCGTCGGCGGGGTGATCCCGGCGCAGGACTACGATGCGTTGTATGCGGCCGGCGCCAAGGGCATCTTCGGCCCGGGCACGCCCATCCCCAAGGCTGCGCGCGAAGTGCTGAAGCAGATCCGCGCCGCCAAGGCGGGTGCCTGAGCACGCAAGGGCAAGACCTTGAACGGACCGCAGGCCGCGCTCGCCCCCCTGGATGACGCTGACCGCAAGCTGGTCGACGGCGTGCTGGCGCGCCAGCTGCGCCCGTTGGCCAAGACAATCACGCTGATCGAATCGCAGCGTGCGGAGCACAAGGTGCGCGCGCAGGCGGTGCTGGAGGCGCTGCTGCCGCACACCGGCGGGGCGATGCGGGTGGGGATCTCCGGGGTGCCGGGGGTGGGCAAGTCCACCTTCATCGAGGCGCTCGGCCTGTACCTCATCGAGCAGGGCTTGCGGGTGGCGGTGCTGGCGGTGGACCCGTCCTCCTCGCTCACCGGCGGCTCCATCCTGGGCGACAAGACCCGCATGGAACTGCTGTCGCAGCGTACCGAAGCCTACATCCGGCCCAGCCCCTCGGCCGGCTCGCTGGGCGGGGTGGCGGAGAAGACGCGCGAGACCCTGCTGGTGTGCGAGGCCGCCGGCTTCGACGTGATCATCGTCGAGACCGTGGGTGTCGGCCAGTCGGAGACCGCGGTCGCCAACATGACCGACATCTTCTGCCTGCTGCAGCTGCCCAATGCCGGCGACGACCTGCAGGGCATCAAGAAGGGCATCATGGAACTGGCCGACCTGGTGGTGGTGAACAAGGCCGACATCGACCTGGCAGCTACCACCCGGGCGCAGGCCCAACTGAAGACCGCGCTGCACATGCTGCGCCCGGCCAGCCCCAACTGGAGCCCGCCGGTGCTCACCTTGTCGGCGTTGAAGAAGGAAGGTGTGGCGGAGTTCTGGCGCACCGTGTGCGACTATCGCGCCACCATGGAAAAGAGCGGCGAATTCGAGGCCAGACGCCGCCACCAGGCCCAGGCCTGGATGTGGGACCTGATCGATGCCGAGCTGCGCAGCCGTTTCCGCCGTCACCCGCAGGTGCGCGCGGCGCTCGGCGGGCTGACCGCGGCGGTGGAGCGCGGCGAAACCACCCCGTCGGCCGCTGCGCAGCGCTTGCTGCAGCACCTGAATTGAGAAAAGCCGTCCGGCGTCGCTGCTGCGCCGGACTACCGGAAAACTGTAAGGAGGTCATCAATGCACGAAATCATCCGCCAGCTGGATGAGAAGCGCCAGAAAGCCCGCCTCGGCGGTGGCCAGAAGCGCATCGATTCCCAGCACGCCAAGGGCAAGCTCACCGCACGCGAGCGCATTGAACTGCTGCTCGACGAAGGCAGCTTCGAAGAGTGGGACATGTTCAAGGAGCACCGCTGCACCGACTTCGGCATGGGCGTGGAAGCCATTCCCGGTGACGGCGTGGTGACCGGCTACGGTACCGTCAATGGCCGTCTGGTGTTCGTCTTCAGCCAGGACTTCACGGTGTTCGGCGGCTCGCTGTCCGAGACCCACGCGGAGAAGATCTGCAAGGTCATGGACCACGCCATGAAGGTCGGCGCCCCGGTGATCGGCCTCAACGATTCGGGCGGTGCGCGTATCCAGGAAGGCGTGGATTCGCTCGGCGGCTACGCCGACGTGTTCCAGCGCAACGTGCTGGCCTCCGGCGTGATCCCGCAGATCTCCATGATCATGGGCCCGTGCGCCGGCGGCGCGGTGTATTCGCCGTCGATGACCGACTTCATCTTCATGGTGAAGGATTCCTCCTACATGTTCGTCACCGGTCCGGAAGTGGTGAA
>JAUVWV010000200.1 GCA_030603925.1 Thauera sp.
CCGCGCGCAGGGTGAGCAGGTCCGCGGCGCCCGGTCCGGCACCGATCAGATATACCTTGGACATGAAAGTCTCCCGCCGCGTCAGGCGGCTACGCGCAATTGCTTCTGGTAGAGGAACTCCATGATCGCGGCGCGGCATTCGCCGAACTGCGGGTCATGGGCCAGCGCCAGGCGGTCGCGCGGGCGCTCCAGCTTGACTTCGAGGAGTTCGCCGATGGTCGCCGCGGGGCCGTTGGTGAGCATCACCACGCGGTCGGAGAGCAGCACCGCCTCATCCACGTCGTGGGTCACCATCACCATGGTGGCGCGGGTGGCGGCGAGGATCTTCATCAACTCGTCCTGCAGGTTGGCGCGGGTCAGCGCGTCGAGCGCGCCGAAGGGCTCGTCCATCAGCAGGATGCGCGGCTGCATGGAGAGCGCGCGGGCGATGCCGACGCGCTGCTTCATGCCGCCGGAGATCTCGTGCGGGTACTTGTTCTCGGCGTGGGTGAGGCCGACCAGTTCGAGCGCCTCGTGGGTGCGCTGCTTCAACCTGGCCTTGCCCTCCTTGGCGGAGAACACCCGCTCCACCGCCAGGTAGACGTTGTCGAAGCAGGTGAGCCAGGGCAGCAGGGAGTGGTTCTGGAACACCACCGCGCGCTCCGGGCCGGGGCCGGCGATCTCGCGGCTGTCGCACAGCATCACCCCGGAGGTCGGGCGGGTGAGCCCGGCGATCAGGTTGAGCAGCGTGGACTTGCCGCAGCCGGAGTGGCCGATCAGGCTGATGCTCTCGCCCTCGAAGATGTCGAGGTGGATGTCGCGCAGCGCGGTGAACTTGCCCTTCTTCGTTTCAAAGGTCTGGCCGACGTTTTCGATCTGGACGATCTTCTTGCTCATGACCATGCCCTCCTTAGCGGGTTTCGTAGCTGAAGCGGCGTGCGATCAGCATCAGGATCTGTTCGAGGATCAGGCCGACGATGCCGATGACGAAGATGGCGATGATGATGTGCTCGACCTTGAGGTTGTTCCACTCGTCCCACACCCAGAAGCCGATGCCGACGCCGCCGGTGAGCATTTCCGCGGCCACGATCACCAGCCAGGCGGTGCCGATGGACAGGCGGATGCCGGTGAGCATGTAGGGCAGCACCGCCGGGAAGAGGATCTTGGTGAAGATCTTCCACTCGGAGAGGTTGAGCACGCGGGCCACGTTGAGGTAGTCCTGCGGGATGCGGGTGACGCCCTGGGCGGTGTTCATGATCATCGGCCAGATCGAGCAGATGAAGATGGTCCAGGTGGCGGCCGGGTCGGCGCGCTGGAACACCAGCAGGCCGATCGGCAGCCAGGCCAGCGGACTGACCGGACGCAGCAGGCTGATGATGGGGTTCATCATCTGCGCCAGCACCGCGAAGCGGCCCAGCATGAAGCCGGCCGGGATACCCACCAGCGCGGCGATGCCGAAGCCGATACCGACCCGCTTGAGCGATTCGAGCACGTTCCAGCCGATGCCCTGGTCGTTCGGCCCTTCCTGGTAGAAGGGGTCGGAGAACAGTACCACCGCCGCATCCCAGGTCTTGCCCGGGCTGGGGATGCCGCCACCGTTGAGGGTGGCCACATGCCACAGGCCGATCAGCAGCGCGACGCCCAGCACCGGCGGCAGCACCGCGCGCAGCAGCGCCTGCAGCCATTCGCCACCGCGTCCGCCTTCGTTGCCGCTCTTCGCCACGCTCACCGCGGCCTCCGCCACCTTGTCCTGCTTGTTGTCCAGCGGCGCCACAACGGGCACCCCCTTGGTCTCGCTGCTGGTCCCGGCACCGGTCCGGTCCATCGTCACGGCCACGTTCATCGTTCAGCCCTCCTGCCCGTTCAGGCCTTGACCTTGAATGCGCCGGCGTACTTCTCCGGTGCGGAACCGTCCCACACCACGCCGTCGATCAGCTTGGACGTGCGCATCTCGCTCGCCGGCAGCGCCACGCCTGCGGCGGCGGCGGCCTGCTTGTAGATGTCGATGCGGTTGATCGCGCGCGCCACGCCCAGGTAGTCCGGTTCGCGGTCGAGCAGGCCCCAGCGGCGATGCTGGGTGAGGAACCACATGCCGTCCGACAGATAGGGGAAGTTCACCGCCCCGTCGTTGAAGAACTTCATGCTGTTGGCGTCCTTCCAGCTCTTGCCCAGGCCGTTCTCGTAGCTGCCCAGGATGCGGCCCTCGATCACGTCGACGTCGGTATTGACGTAGGAGCGCGCGGCGATGACCTGCGCGGTCTCCTTGCGGTTGGCCTCGGAGGCATCGATCCAGCGCGAGGCATCCAGCACCGCGGCGGTCAGCGCGCGCGCGGCATTGGGGTTCTTCGCCACCCAGTCGGCACTGGTGCCGAGCACCTTCTCCGGGTGGTCGGTCCACACGTCCTGGGTGGTCACCGCGGTAAAACCGATCTTGTCCACGATGGCGCGCTGGTTCCACGGTTCGCCGACACAGTAGCCGTGCATGTTGCCCACCCGCATGTTGGCCACCATCTGCGGCGGCGGCACGACGATGGCCTTGACGTCCTGCAGCGGGTTGATGTCGTTGGCGGCCAGCCAGTAATACAGCCACATCGCATGGGTGCCGGTGGGGAAGGTCTGCGCAAAGGTGTAGGTGCCCGGCGCGCTGGCGGCGACCAGCTTCTTCAGCGAGGCGCCGTCGGTCACGCCCTTCTCGCGCAGCTGGCTGGCCAGGGTGATGGCCTGACCGTTGTTGTTGAGCGTCATCAGCACCGCCATGTCCTTCTTCGGCCCGCCAACGCCCAGATGCACGCCGTACACCAGGCCGTAGAGCACGTGCGCCGCGTCCAGCTCGCCGGACACCAGCTTGTCGCGCACCGAGGCCCAGCTGGCTTCCTTGCTGGGGATGATCTTGATGCCGTACTTCTCGTCGAATTTCTTCACCGCCGCCATCACCACCGAGGCGCAATCGGTCAGCGGGATGAAGCCGACACGGATCTCCTTCTTCTCCGGGGCGTCGGAGCCGGCGGCCCAGGCCATGCCGGGCATCAGCCCGCCGAGCATCGAAGCGCCGCCCAGGGCGGCACCGGCCTTGATGAAGCCGCGGCGCGACAGGGCGGGAAAGTCCTTGGTGTGCTTGCTCATGTTGGTAACTCCTGAAAGCGGTTCGGGAAACAAAAAGGCGTCCATCTCCTCCCCTGCGTCGTCGCGGGGGGAAATGGACGCCGTTGTCCTTGTGTTCGCGGTACTGCTGTTGCTGCCTCGAACGCCGAACCGCCGTTGGTTCAGCCTCGCTTCTCAACTAGCAGGGCGCGTGCCAGAAATGCGGAAGCCTTGTTTCGCGGGCCTTTGCGGGGAGAACAGGCTCATCCGGGCCGGCATCGCGCACCGGAGAGGCGCACTATTGCAGTGCAACAAAGAGGGTTCGCGCACGGCGGCGGTGCAGAGGGAGCCGTCTATCCCCTCGCCGGCCGGGGGCGGAAAAGCGCACCCCGTCGCCCGGATGGCGCCCAAGGCGGAATCCGCGGAGGATGGTGCGGACTCCGGACGCTGCGCTCGATCCGGGCTAGCGCTATTGCCCCGGCGGCAGAAAATCGGCCAGCGCCAGCGTGGCCTCGGCCACCTCCACCAGGCGGCGGTTCTGGTTCATCGCGGTCTGGCGCAGCAGCTTGTAGGCCTGGTCCTCGGTCAGCCCGCGGTGCGCCATCAGCAGGCCTTTGGCGCGCTCGATGACCTTGCGTTCATTGAGCGCGCCGCGCACCGCATTGAGCTCGTCACTCATCGCCTGCAGGCGGCGCGCCTGGGCCTGCAGCATCTCCAGCAGCGAACGCCCGAGCTGCGGGCCGAGCCCATCGGCGGCGAGCAAGGCCCCACCGCCCTCGGCCCCCGCCAGCGCGCGCTCGAAGAACACCGCCACCGGCGCTGCCCCGCCGGGGCCGGCAGCGGCGAGCGAATCGACCAGCGACGTGTGGTTCTGCAGGTCGGCACGCGCCTCGCCCAGCTTGACCGCACACAGCTGCTGCAGGTGCGCGGCAAGGGCATCCTCGATGTCGCGCATGGCGTCCAGCCGGCGACTGCAGCAGTCGAACCAGACATCGGCCAGGTCGGTATCCAGCGCCCCTTCGGGCGCGGCAACGCACAGCACGCGACGCAAACGCTCCAACTCCGCCAGCGTGGCGGCCGACTGCTGCGCACGCCAGCGTGCGAGCGCGTCGGGCTCGGCAAACTCGGCGAACACCTGAAAGCAGCGCTCCTGCGCCTCGATCAGGTGCAGCAGGCGCTGCTGGTGCACCGCCGCGGCACGCCCGGCGGCAAACGCGGCGGCACCGGTGGCACGCTCCTGCCCGGCCAGCTCCTTGCCCTGCATGAAGTTGAACAGCGCCACCAGGGCGCGCGAGATGGCCGGATCGGCTGCCGTATCGGCCGCTTCGAAGACCACCGCGAGCAGGCCGGCGATCAGCTCGCTCAGCGCAGCGGTGACCTGCGCCGCGTTGAGCGCCTGCGCGGCGATGCGTTCGCGCAGCGCGGGCAGCGCGTCCAGCCCGTGCAGCACCCAGGCGATGCGCGAGAACAGGCGTGCCCCGCCCGCCATGCGGCCCGAGTCGGTGTCCAGACGGTACAGACGCTGGCGCACTTCGGCCTCCGCCGCCGCACTCTCCGCGATGATCTGCAGGCGTTGGGCGGCGAAGCGGGTGCCGCCCGAGCCCAGATAGACGTTCGACGCGCCGCGTTCCTTCTGCAGCACATGCACCAGGCGGTCGATACTGCCGACCAGTTCGGCGGTGATCGCCAGTTGCTCGAGGCCGTGGATCTCGCAGCGCTTGGCCGCGAGCAGAAAACCCGGCGCAGATTTCATCCCCTTCTCCGATTGCCTTGCAGTGGTCACGAACGGACTGCCATGCAAGTACCGTGCGCGACGCGCCGATACAGCGACGCCCGCGCGGCAGGTGCCGGGCGGGCGTCGGGCGGCGGAGCGCGGAATCGCGCCGTCAGGTCGCGGGGACGGCGGCTGCGGGTTCGCGCTGGCGGCGTGCCTCGAACAGGCAGATGCCGCTGGCCACCGAGACGTTGAGGCTCTCGACGCTGCCGTACATCGGGATCTTCGCCAGCTCGTCGCAGGTTTCGCGGGTGAGGCGGCGCAGGCCGTCGCCTTCGGCACCGAGCACCCAGGCCACCGGGCCTTTCTGGTCGATCTGGTGGAGCGATTTCTCCGCCTCGCCGGCGGCGCCGACCACCCAGATGCCGGCTTCCTGCATTTCGCGCAGCGCGCGCGCCAGGTTGGTGACGGTAATGTAAGGCACGGTGTCGGCCGCCCCGCTGGCCACCTTCACCGCGGTGGCGTTGAGACCCACCGCGCGGTCCTTCGGCGCGACCACCGCGTGCGCGCCGGCGGCATCGGCCACGCGCAGGCAGGCACCGAGGTTGTGCGGATCCTGCACGCCGTCGAGCACCAGGATCAGCGCGTTCTCGTCGAGGCTGTCGAGCACGTCGGCGAGCTTGAGTTCTCGCCGGCGCGCATCCACGCGGGCCACCACGCCCTGGTGGCGGCGGGTGCCGACCATGCCGTCGAGACGGTCGGAGTCGACCTGGATGACGCGCACCTGGGCGGCCTCGGCCCGCTTCAGCGCGTCGCGTGCCCGCACGTCCTGGCGCGGGGCCGAGGCGTAGAGCTCGAAGATGGCCTCGGGGTCGCGCCGCAGGCGCGCCATGACGGCGTGAAAGCCGTAGATCAGCTTGCTGTCCGCACGGCCTTCGCTTGCGGGTGCCGGTGCGGGCGTGCTGTCAGGGCGCGCTTCGCGCGGTGCACGGGAGGGGGGTTTAGCCACGTTTTCTGCCTTTCCTTGCGGCTGTAGCGCCGGGCGCCTTGGCGGACTTTGCCGCCTTGCCCCGCCCTGCAGCCTTGGTTGTCGTCTTGCTGCCGGCCTTGCGCTGGGTGCCGGTGGCAGCCTTTGTCGGCCCGGCCGGCGCCTTCTTCTTGCGCGGCGCAGGCGCTGCCTTGGCCTGAACCTCGGTCTGCGCCGCGCTGCGTGCGGCACGCCCGCGCGGGGCGCGGTCGCTGCCCGCGCCCTGCTCCGTCGCCGGCGCGCGTGCGGCCCGGGCGGCGCGGTCGCTGGCGGTCTTGCCGCTGCGCTCGGTGACCCGCTCGGGGCCTTCGACGAGGCGGAAGTCGATCTTGTTGGTTTCCATATCGACCCTCACCACCTGCACGCGCACACGGTCGGAGAGGCGGTAGCGCGCGTTGCTGCGCTCGCCCACCAGCTCGTGGCGCGCTTCGTCGAAGTGGAAGTAGTCGCTGCCCAGATCCGAGATATGCACCAGACCTTCGATGAAGATGTCGTCCAGCGCGACGAAGAGGCCGAAGGGTACCACCGAGGAGACGCAGCCGGAGAATTCCTCGCCGACCTTGTCCTGCATGAAGTAGCACTTCAGCC
>JAUVWV010000228.1 GCA_030603925.1 Thauera sp.
CGACACGCTGACGGTAGTGGGCGATGGCGGTGTCGATTCCGCCACGGGTCGCGGCCAGTGCGGCCTCGCGCTCCAGCGCTTCCTTGTAGGGACCACGCGGGCGGCCGCCGGCCTCGGTGAGCAGCTCGCTGCGCTGCGCCTGCACGCTGGCCAGCAGGTCGTCGCCGCCGCTCGCGGCGACTTCGCCGAGCGAGGCTTCGAGTGCGCTGCGCAGATGGTCGGTGGCATGGCCGACGGCCTCACGCAATTCCTGCGCAGCCCCCTGCTGGATCCACAGCAGGCCGGGAATGCCCCAGTGCTCTGCCTTGCTGGCGCCCTTGCCGGCGTGCTGGAAGCCGAGCAGTTCGGCGAGGCGGTCCTCGGCCTCGGCACCGTCCAGGCCTTGCGTGCCGATGCGCAGCTCGCAGCGCTTGCGCGCCAGGAAGCTCTTCACCAGGCGGCAGGGCTGGCCACCGAGCTCGAAGTCCAGTTCCACGGTCGGTGCGGCGGCCGAATCGCCCCAGGGGCGCAGGTCGTCCACCGCGCCGGAGCGGTGGCGTTCGAAGAAGGCGGCGCGGATGGCGGCGACGAGGGTGCTCTTGCCGGCCTCGTTGGGGCCGCTGAACAGGTTCAGTCCGGGCGCGAAATCGCGGATCTCGAACGGCGCCCTGAACTGGCGCAGCTGTTCGATGCGCAGGCGGGTGAGTTTCATTGCCCGCCTCCTGCGCTACCCGGGTGGCGCACGCCGCGCCTGCTGTCGAGCAGCCCGGCGAGCAGCGCGAGGGCGTCGCGCGCGGCCTCGGCGCGGGCAAGGTCGGCGCCATGCTGCGCGGCCTGCAGTTCGCCGATGACCTCGTTGATGTAGCCGTCGGCGGCCAGCGCCTCGATGTCGTCCAGGGTGGGCTCGAGTTGCAGCGCGGAGAGATCGGCAAGCAGACTGCGTGCGCGCCCGCGCGCCTGCTCGACGGCCTGCTGCAGGCGGCGATGGCCGGCCAGATCGCAGCGTCCGGACACTGCGAGCTGCACCACGTCGTCGGCGCCGTAGCCGGCGAGCTGCGCCAGCAGCAGGTCGAGGTCGCTGGCCACCTGCAGGGTGGCGGCGCTGTCGTGCCAGCGGTAGCGCCCGCTGGCGAGCGCGCCGACCTGCGGCGGCGTGCCGGGGGCGCCGAGCGCCACGCGTAGCACCTGGCCGGAGGCATTGGCGCGGAAGCGGTCGCTTTCCGGCGTGCCGGCGTACCAGGTATGCGCGTCGATCTGCCGCGTACCGTGCCAGTCGCCCAGCGCCAGGTAGTCGAGACGCGCGCGTGCGGCACGCCCGGCGGCGATGGGGTTGGCGGAATCGATGTCCTCGGCGAGGATGCCCTGCACGCTGCCGTGCGCCAGCCCCACGCGCAGCCAGCCGGGCGGGGTGTCGGCGGCGTCGAACCACTCGGTGAGGTCGGCGTGGGTGTTGCGCTGGGTGAGCGGCGCAGGCAACACGGCGACGCGCAGCGCATCCAGCCGCAGCACTTCGGCACGCAGGCAGAGGTGGACGTTGGACGGCACCGCGGCCAGCCGCTCGGCGCGCGTCCACACCGATTCGGCGAGCGCCGCATCGTGGTTGCCGGGCAGCAGCAGCCATGGCCCGGAGTAGCCGCGCAGGGCGTGGAAGAGGCGGTGGATGCAGCGTTCGGTGACGGTCTGCGCATCGAACACGTCGCCGGCCACCAGCACCGCATCGACGGCGTGCGCGGTGGCCAGCGCGGCGATGCGCTCCACCGCGGCGAAGCGCTCTTCGGCCAGCAGGGCGGCCTCGTCGGCGTCGAACTGGCCGAACAGCTTGCCGATCTGCCAGTCGGCGGTGTGCAGGAATACGGGCATTGCAGCGGTCTCGGAGGGTCTGCGCACGGCGGCATGCGCCAGGCGAAGCGTCGATGATAGATGAGCCGGGCCGGACGGTGGCCGATGGCGCGCGCGCGGTCCATACTGTACGCGTCACATGTGAGGAGCTTCGGATGCGGTACGGCAGGACGGGACGCTACATCGCGGCAGGCGCGCTGGCCCTCGCCCTTGCGCTGCCCCCGGGCGGCGCGGCGCTGGCGCAGCAGGACGACACGGTGACCGGCGATCGCGCGACCGACATGGCGGTGGATCTGCTCATTTCGCGGCCGCTCGGGCTGGTGGGCACGGTGCTGGGCACGGCCGGCTTCATCGTCGCCTTGCCCTTCACCATTCCCAGCGGCACGGTGGGCGACACCGCGCGTGCCTGGGTGGGCGCGCCGCTGGAATACACCTTCAACCGCCCGCTGGGCGAGTTCTCGGTGTGCGGCCAGGAACGCCGCCCCTGCGGCGCCGGGCGCTGAGGCGCTAGCCCGCATTTCTCACACTGGCCCGTCACGAGGGGGTCGAGGCGCCGCCGTGGTGCGCCGCACGGACCGATCGACGCCGAAGGCGTAGCTGACACTACGTCGAGGCGGCGTGAGGGAGTACGGCGTGCCACGGCGAGCGTATCGGCGCCCGCAGTAGGGACGGTGTGAGAAATGCGGGCTAGCTCACCACCCCGATGCGCCAGGCCGGCAACAGGCTGTCCGCGTAGGGCGAATGCGGCCGGCCGCGGGTCTTGGTGTGATAGGCCTCGCTCGCCTCGCGCCCGCACCATTCGGCGATCACCCGCAGGCTGCTGGGGTGTTCCGGCAGATAGGCGGTGAGTTCGTACACCACGCCGTCGATGGCCATCCAGCAATCCTCGGCGCGATCGTGGCGGGCGATCTCGTCCAGCGTATAGCGCGCCTCTGCAGGCGCTGCCGGAGGCGCGAGCGGCGGCTGCAGCCGCGCGCCCAGCCAGGCACCGCTCACGGCAAGCCAGAACAGCACGGTGGCGGAAAGAAACAGGCGGCGCATCAGCGGAAGTCGAACAGTTCGAAGTGGATGGCGGCAGCCGGCATGCCGTGGCGCAGCAGCGCGTCGCGCGCGGCCTGGATCAGCGGCGCCGGGCCGCACAGTTGCGCGCTGCGCCCGGCCAGGCCAGGCACTTCCGCGAGCCGCGCCGCCAGCATCGGCGGCGGACCGTCGGCCGCCTCGCTCACCAGGGTGAGCAGCGGGTCGGCCGCGGCAAGCTGGCGCAACTCGTCCAGATAGGCCGCGTCCTGCGCGCTGCGGTGGAAGTAGAGCAACGTGGTGGGCTGCGTCAGCGGCCCGGCGCGCAGCGCCGCCATGAAGGGGGTGATGCCCACACCGCCGGCCAGCCACAGTTGCGGCCCCGCCGCACGTTCGGCGAGAAAACCCCCGAAGGGGCCTTCCAGCCGCACCGTGACCCCCGGCTCCAGCGCCTGCACATGGCGCGAACACGGCCCCAGCGCCTTGATGCCCACCGCCAGCGCGCCGTCGGCGCCAATGCCGCTCACCGTGAAGGGATGGAACTCGCCACAGCCGTGAAAGTGCGCGCCATCGCCAAAGGCAGCGAACACGAACTGCCCCGGGGTCACCGCCATGCGCGGCCCGCAGGGTTCCAGCACCGCCTCGATCAGGCCGGCTGCATGCGGCACCACGCTGCGCACCCGGTAGGGGCGTGCGGCCAGCCCCAGATCGCTGCCCAGCAGCCGCCAGCCCAGGGCCAGCGCAGCCAGCGGCAGCAACAGCCACAGCGGCCCCGCTTCGCCGAGCAGGGCCCACACATGGATCAGCCCGGTGACCACCCCGGCACCGGCCAGGTAGTGCAGCGCGCGCCAGCGCCGGTACGGCAGATGCAGGCTGAAGGTGGCGGCCAGCCCGGCCATCAGCAGGAGCAGCGCCAGCCAGCCCAGCCACACCGTCCAGTGCTGCGCCCAGGGCGCCAGCACCTGCCAGGCCCGCACGGGCGATTCCGCCCAGGCATCGGCGGCCAGCGTCAGCGGGTGGGCCAGCAACAGCACATAGGCCACGGTGCCGCTGCGGTGGTGCCAGCGGTACTGCGCATCCAGCCCGCCGAACAGCGCCGCCAGGCGCGCGGCACGCACCATCAGCAGCAGGCTGCCGGCCAGCAGCGCGGTGCCGGCCCAGGCACAGACGATGGAGAGCGCCCGCCAGCCGCCCAGCTCCGCCGGCCAGGCCCAGCCCAGGCAGGCGGCCAGCAGTGCCAGCAGCACGGCGGGGGCCGCCACAAGCGAACCACCCCGGCGCAGCGCGGCGGGCGCGGCGCTCATTCCAGCCTCCCGCGCGCGCGCAACTGTTCGCAGGCGGACTGCGCGCGCGGCTGCAGCACCACCCCGGCGGCACGTGCGCGCGCCGCCATCTCGGCATGATGGGCGTCCAGGTAGGCGCGGCAGTCCGCATAGCGGGTGAAGCTGCGCAGGCGGCGCTGATGCTCCACGCGCTCGGCCGGCGTCATCAGCTGCCAGCCGGTCACGTTGCCCGCGTCCGCACGCCAGGGCCCGGCGGCGGCCGGGCCGGCCAGGCAGAAAGCCAGCAGCAACAGGCAGGGCAGGCGGGACATGCGGGTTCCTCGCATCCGGGCCTTGCCAGTATGCGCGCCGCCCCGCAGCTGCGTCCTGCGCGAGATCAAGCCTGCTGCGCCGGCAGCAGCACCGCCGCGCCCTGGACGGCCCCGTGGCGCAGGGCCTCCAGCGCCTGGTTGGCGGCTTCCAGCGGCCAGCACTGCACATGGGTGGCAATCGGCGTGCGCGCGGCCAGCTCGAAGAAACGCGTGCCGTCCGCCCGGGTGAGGTTGGCCACCGAGCGCAGCACCCGCTCGCCCCACAGGATGTCGTAGGGAAAGGCCGGGATCTCGCTCATGTGGATGCCGGCGCACACCACGGTGCCGCCCTTGCGCACCCGGCGCAGCGCGGCCGGCACCAGCTCGCCGGCCGGGGCGAAGATCAGCGCCGCATCCAGCGCCACGGGCGGCGCCGCACTGCTGTCGCCCGCCCATGCCGCCCCCAGTTCACGTGCAAAACGCTGGCTGGCGGCATCCCCGGCGCGGGTGAAGGCGTAGAAGGGCCGCCCCTGGTGGCGCAGCACCTGGGCGAGGATGTGCGCCGCCGCGCCGAAGCCGTAGAGCCCCACGCGCTGCGCGTCGCCGGCCATGGCCAGCGCACGCTGGCCGATCAGCCCGGCGCACAGCAGCGGCGCCAGTTCGGCGGCGGCGGGGCCTTCCGGCAGCGCGAAGCAGTAGCGCTGGTCGGCCACGGTGTACTCGGCATAGCCGCCGTCCAGCGTGTAACCGGTGAAGCGCGCCGCATCGCAGAGGTTTTCCTGCCCGCGCCGGCAGGCCTCGCACTCGCCGCAGGTCCACCCCAGCCAGGGCACGCCCACCCGCTGCCCGGCGCGAAACGCCGTCACCCCCGCCCCCAGCGCCGCCACCCGGCCGACGATCTCGTGCCCGGGCACCACCGGTCGCAGCGGCTCGGGCAGTTCGCCATCGACCAGGTGCAGGTCGGTGCGGCACACCCCGCAGGCCTCCACCCGCAGCAGCACCTGCCCGGCCGCCGGCTGCGGCGGCGGGCGTTCCACCGCCCGCAGCGGTGCCCCGGGCGTCTCGAAGATCATTGCGCGCATGGCTGCACCTCCCGGCCGGGCGGGCTGCACGCCGCCGGCACGGCCTACGCTACGCCGCGCAGCCGGCGCTGGCAAGGCAGCCCCGC
>JAUVWV010000063.1 GCA_030603925.1 Thauera sp.
ACCGCGGGCTGGAAGCCGTGGCCTACGCCTGGGACGAGATGAGCCGCATCCCGGGCACCACCATCTGGGAAAAACCGCAGGGCAAGAACCCGGCGCTGAAGATGCAGAAGCACTACGAGATCGTCGGGCGCGGCGTGGCGCTGGTGGTCGGCTGCGGCACCTTCCCCACCTGGAACACCTACCCCGGCCTGTTCGCCGCGCTGGCAACCGGCAACCCGGTGATCGTCAAGCCGCACAGCAACGCCATCCTGCCCGCCGCCATCACCGTGCGCATCATCCGCGAAGTGCTGGCCGAAGCCGGCCTGGACCCCAACCTGGTGAGCCTGGCGGTGGTGGAAAAGCGCGCCGCCACCCAGGCGCTGGCCACCCATCCGGCGGTGAAATCCATCGACTTCACCGGCGGCAACGTCTTCGGCCAGTGGCTGCTGGACAACGCCCGCCAGGCCCAGGTGTATGCCGAGCTGGCCGGGGTGAACAACGTGGTGATCGAATCCACCGACAACTACAAGGCCATGCTGCGCAACCTCGCCTTCACGCTCAGCCTGTACTCCGGCCAGATGTGCACCACCACCCAGGCGATCATGGTGCCCGCCGGCGGCATCGAGACCGACCAGGGCCACAAGAGTTTCGACGAAGTCGCGGCCGACCTGGGCGCGGCGATCAGCAAGTTCCTCTCCGACGTCAACGTCGCCACCGCGGTGCTCGGCGCCATCCAGTCCGAAGCCACGCTGGCGCGCATCGACGAATGCCAGTCCGGCCAGTACGGCAAGGTGGTGCTCGCCTCGTCGAAGGTCGAACACCCCGAATTCCCCGGTGCCGAAGTGCGCACCCCGGTGCTGCTCGCCTGCGACGCCGCCGACGAGGCGAACTACATGGAAGAGCGCTTCGGCCCGATCGCCTTCGTGGTCAAGGTCGCCGACGGCGCCGCCGCGGTGGCGCTCTCCGAGCGCATCGTGCGCGAACACGGCGCGCTGACCGTGGGCGTGTACTCGACCAATCCGGAGATCCTCGACGCCATGACCGAGGCCACCCTGAACGCCGGCGTCGCGCTGTCGATCAACCTCACCGGCGGCGTGTTCGTAAACCAGTCCGCGGCCTTCTCCGACTACCACGGCGTAGGCATGAACCCGGCCGCCAACGCCTCGTATTCGGACGCTGCCTTCGTCGCCAACCGTTTCCGCGTGGTGCAGCGCCGCTATCACGTCGAGTAAGCTGATCAGCAGATCCCTCCCCCTTCAAGGGGGCGAAGCCGGGGTTTCGCGAAACACAGCTTCGCGCCGGCTGAGCGGGCCGGCTGTGCAAAGCCAGCCCTCCGGACAGGAGGGGGATGGGTTTCCAGCCGGCGAAACGGACATTCCCCGACACCTCGTCAAAACCCATCCCCACCCTGACAGCCGTAGCCCGGATGAAGCGCAGCGCAATCCGGGACTCAACCGCCACTGTCACCCATGCCCCCGGATTCCGGCCTGCGGCCTACATCCGGGCTACGAAGGAATCCACCCCATGCCCTGCTACGAAATCGACGGCCTGCGCCCGGTCATCCACCCGGACGCCTTCGTCCACCCCGACGCCGTGCTGATCGGCGACGTCATCGTCGGCCCGCGCTGCTACGTCGCCCCGCTCGCCTCCCTGCGCGGCGACTTCGGCCGCATCGTGCTGGAAGAAGGCAGCAACATCCAGGACACCTGCGTCATGCACGGCTTCCCCGGCACCGACACCGTCATCGAACAGGACGGCCACGTCGGCCACGGCGCCGTGCTGCACGGCTGCCGGGTCGGCAAGAACGCGCTGATCGGCATGAACGCGGTGATCATGGACAACGCCATCGTCGGCGAATCGGCCATCGTCGGCGCCTGCGCCTTCGTCAAAGCCGGCATGGAAATCCCCCCGCGCATGCTCGCCGCCGGCATGCCGGCCAAGGTGATGCGCGCGCTCTCCGAAGAGGAAATGGCCTGGAAGGTGGACGGCACGCGCTGCTACCAGGACCTCACCGTGCGCAGCCTGTCCACGCTGAAGGCCTGCGCACCGCTCACCGAGATGGAACCGGGGCGCAGGCGCTTCGAGTTTCCGGGGGTGGTGCCGTTGGTGGATGTGAAGAAGGGGTGATGACCAGGCGGGGCCGCATCGCTCCGCCTCGGCAGACGCCTGCATCCGGGCAGGCCTGCGGTCAAGTCAGCCCTGGTCTGTCAGCAAGTCGGGGCGATGTTTCTCCAACCATGCCCGGGTATCGGCCAGCAGCAGGGCCGCCTGTTTGCAGCACTCCTCGACGGCGCCATCGCTGATCGGGTCACCTTCGTAATCACTGAGATTGCGTTGCTTGCGCAAGGCATCCAGAACGATCACCCGGTCCTGCGACAGTTGCAGGGTCTTCGGGAGAACCTGCAGGGCCGTCTGGTGATGGCCCGGCTGACTGGTGGAGGTGCGGTAGCCATTGGCCCACAGGCCGATCATCGCGCACTGCATGATGGCCTTGTAGGCTGCATCGAAACGATTCTCCGGGCTCAGCGCGGCGATCCCGGCATCGGCAAGATTGCGCTCGGCGGCTGCCAGCAGGCGTTGCACACCGGCGGCACTCGCCTCAAAGCTCTGCAGCTTGTGAATCGCCAGCAAGTTTTCCAAGGTCATGCTCGGTTCCGATCACCCAGAGTTTGGGCTTGACCAGAAGTTCGCGGACGAAGTCATCGCCCGCTTCGATGCGCCGGCCGGCCTCCTGCGGACTGTAGATCACCGGATTGATCTCGCGCTGCAGGATGTCCTGGGCCGGGTACAGCGCCTTCACCACGTCGGCAAAGGCCGGCGTCCCGACCACCATGATATCGACATCGCTGCCCGCCTGTTCGTCGCCACGCGCCATCGAGCCAAAAACAAAGGCCAGCAAGATCTCGTCGGCCAGGGGCCGCAAGGCATCGGCCAGCACATCCACCAGGCCACAGGTCTTGCGGAACAGCCCTGCCAGTTCCGGGAACACAGGGCAGGCACGGTTGGCCTGGTAGCGCACCTGATTGCCCTGCTCCTGGCGCAGCAGCAACCCGGCCTGCGCCAGGCGCGTCAATTCCTTGTGCAGGGTTCCAGCGTTGGTGCCGGTCAGTCGCGCCAGCTCTCGCACGTAATAGCTTGAATCGGGATGCAGCAGCAGCAGGCTCAATACCCGCTGGCGATAGGTCCCGAACAGCAGTTCCATCAGCATGATCGTAGCTCCATTTGCTACGACTGTAGCTTTCTCAGCTACGTCATGCAAGATAAGAGCTGAACCGCACGGTTTCGGCCCCTGAGCTTGGCCTCTGGCCCTCTGGAAGGCGGTGCTGACTAAAACTTCGAGCACAGGACCAACCAGAAGTGGCACTCCGACAGCTATCGACCCGGAGTTGACGGTCATGCAGTTTGCGGTTCGACGGTTGGAATTGGAGTGAAGCCGTCACTTGGTTCGCCTGACAGCCAACAGCAAATCGGCCAACGATCTTCAACCTGGAGTCCGAGTCAGGCAGAGATACATGGGCGACGCCCCCTCGAACTGAGTGACTGCTTCGCGATCCGATAGAACGCGCACCGCCTTCCGTACTAGCCTTGATGACAAAACGAAATCAAAGGTAACTTGCCAAGATTCCGGGATGTTCCAACGCCTGTGGACCTATGCGAAAAGAGGGGACTAACAGACCGGCATCGGCTGAACGGCAAAGTACCGTTACCTGCCCTCCGGTCCAGTAGTCGCCGTCGACACGTCATCGACCGTGATCTCCAGCGAGTTGCCTCGCAGGACCACCCCGTCGATTGTTGCGCGAACCTCCAGCTTACCTGCGGCGGGCACCGGGAAGCCGGCAAACCCGATTACGAACTGTATGGAGTACCCCTCGTCTTGTCCCGCATCGGTTTGCTTCATAACCGATTGCAAGAATTCTGGTGGCGGCTCGATCGTCTGCAATACCTCGCCATCACGATGCACTTCGAGTCTTACGGAACTCGGCGCCCTTCCAGAAGGTATGCGCAAATTGGAAATAATCGCCAATTTTGGGAGGTGCGCTGGTACGGACGGAACCCGCAAGCCACCTTGAAAAGCCCCAATGATCGACATCTGCCCAGTGGTCTCCTGGCGTACATCTTCTGCATACAGGCAAAAGAGATACGGAGAGCTAGGCATGATCAACCCCCGCTCTATTCGTCACCTCGACCGCGGCGATGACTTCTCCAATATCCACTCCAAGAACGGAGGCAAGCTTCTGGAGGGTAGACAAACTTGGGTCGCCCGGTCTTTTCTCAAGGCGTGCAACGTTCGGCTGCTTCATATCCATCTTGTCAGCCAACTCGGCCTGCGACAGTCCGGCAGCCAGCCGTAAAGTAGAAAGTGGGCGGAATCCGGGGTTTCTCTGATCAGCGATTACTGCAAGACGCTGGCGCCCTTTCACAATCGCGGCAGCGCGAAGGGGGTTACTCCTGACACGCGCCCCGCGATCAACTGCTGAAACGCCTCTCTTCGGTCCGCAATCCCCAACCACATGCCGATTCATTGCGATGTACACCGGCGTGATCTGAAGCCCGTAAATACAGTTATGGGAACCGCCTAATGGAAGGAATGCGGAGCCTGTCGTACCGATCACAGAGACTTCGGTATTCATCGGTTGTGATGTCATAGCAAGTCCCCCTGGGTTGAACGGTCAAAACGAAGTATTCGTTGGTATGCACGTCGTGCCCGACGAAAACCCGATAATCGATTAGATGCCCATCTTCGTCGTAGGGCTTCAGCGAATAGATCCTTCGACCCGTCTTCCAACACGCTTCGAACCGCTTGATCTCGAATGAGGGATTGAACATGTAGTGCCATTTGGGGACCTCTTCGCTGAGTGTGTCTAAGAGGTCGTGATCAGCCCCCAACTCTTCGATTAGTGCATCGATGAGTCCGGCGTCCTCCGGGTTGGCTTCTACCAACGCGTCGAGTTCGTCCTCGAACTCTTCGATCGTGTTTAGGACCGACATTCTATATCGTTTACGATATGTTTTGGCAAGTGGTTCAGCAATGGTAGCAGTGGACAGTCTCCATTGGACAGGTTCCAGGACGGAGCGGCCCTTGGGTGGCAGTTCTGGAGCGCAGGCGACCGGCGCCTCCTGGCCGGTAGCAGCCAACCACCTACGAATCAAATCACCCGCACCGTACTCCCATAACGCCCCAGCTTGCCGTCCGCGGTGAGCAGGATGAGGGGTTCGCTCATCGACTGGGCAATCAGCAAGCGATCGAAGGGGTCGCGGTGGTCGTCGTAGGCCGGCAGGGCGGGAAGTTTGAGGATGTGGGCATTGCGGATCGGCAGCCAGGAGAAACCCATCGACTCGACCTGTTCGGCGAAGACCGGCAGATCGATGCGGACTTTGCCCAGCCCGGCCTTGATCGTCAGTTCCCACAGCGACACGCTGCTGACGAAGACTTCGTCGGCGGCCTCCACCATGCTGCGGACTGCTTCGGTTACGCGGGGGTCGCCGGTTTGCCACCAGAAGGCGAAGTGCGTGTCGAGCAGCAACCTCACCGGCCGGCTCCCGGGGAAGCGCTTGTGTCATCTGTTTCCTGCAGGCAGGAGAACAGCGCGTCGACCGGCGCATCGAAATCTTCTTCCAACTGCCAGTCGCGGCCTTGCAGGCTCCCCGGTGGCGCGATCCTGCGGGCGGGCGGACGATAGGCGGTGAGCGTGGCCACGGGTTGGCCGGCACGCGCGATGACGACCTCCTCGCCGCGTTCGATCATTTCGAGCAGGCGCGACAGGTGGGTCTTGGCTTCATGGATGTTGACGATCTGCATGCTTGCATCCGATCGAAGTGGACTAAGCGTTAGTTTAGTCCATGTTCGTCTCCAGGGACGGCGTAAGGCTTGCCGCGTTTCATCCAGCCTTGCGCAACGGCGCAGCAACCGGGCCTGTTCACCGCAACAGAACAAGGCCGCGCGCACGACGTGCGCGCTGTAAACTCCGATCTTTCCGTCCCCCCTTCCCGTTTCGTGATGAGCACCGCCACCCCCACTGCCTCCGCCAGTTCCCGCGCCCGCGTCGAAACCGCCCTGCGTGCGCTCGGCATGCCGGCCGAAGTCGTCGAGTTCACCACCCCTACCCGGACCAGCGCGGAAGCGGCGGCGGCGATTGGTTGTTCGGTGGCGCAGATTGCCAAGTCGGTGGTGTTTCGCGGCAAGCAGTCCGATGCGTGCATCGTGGTGATTGCCAGCGGCGCGGACCGGGTCGACGAGAAGAAGCTGGCCGCCGAACTGGGCGAGAAGGTGGGGCGGGCCGATGCGGACTTCGTGCGCGAGCGCACCGGCTTTGCCATTGGCGGGGTATCGCCGGTGGGGCATGCCGGCGACGTGACCGTGCTGGTGGACCGTGCGCTGTGGGCGCTGGATCCGATCTGGGCGGCGGCCGGTACGCCGAACACGGTGTTCCGCCTGTCGGCCGACGACCTGCACCGCATTCCGGGCATCCGCGTGGTCGACGTGCGCCAGGCCGGCTGAGATGAGCGCCCCGCCGCACTTCGGCAACCTGCTCGCCGCGCTGCCGCCGCCCGGCGCGGATGAACACTTCGAGACCCTGCTCGACACGCCCTGCTGCCGCATCGAGCGCATCGTCTCGCACGGCCACGCCAGCCCGCCGGGCTTCTGGTACGAGCAGGCGGACGACGAGTGGGTGATGCTGGTGCAGGGCGAGGCGCAGCTCGCCTTCGACGGCGGCGACACGCGGCGCCTGCAGCCGGGCGACTGGGTGGCGATCCCGGCGGGCTGCCGCCATCGCGTGGAGGCCACCGGCGTGGCGACGGTGTGGCTGGCGGTACATCTGCGCAAGCCGGCCGGCACGACGTGACGCCTGCTCAGCGGCGCGGGCGATAAAGCTCGGCGCGGCTATGCAGCTGCGCTTATAATCCCGCGGTTTCCATTTTTTACAAATTTGTGCCGTATGGCGTGCGCCCTCAGCGGCCAGCGCAGCCGGCACGGCTCGCCCTCGTCCACCGCATGAAGCTCTTCGCCGCCTGCCAAGCCGGGCCCCGCAACGCCCTCACCGCCCTGCTGCTGGCTGCCGCCACGGCCTTGCTCGGCGCCTGCGCCAGCGTGCCGCAGAAGCCCGCCGAGATCGCGCGCGGCGACTACAGCTACACGCGCGAATACGTGTCCTGGCTGATCGAGCGCGAGATGCGTGCCAACAACATCACCGGCCTGTCGGTGGGGCTGGTGGACGGCCAGCAGCTGGTGTGGGCGGAAGGCTTCGGCCTGGCCGACGTGGAAGCCGGCACGCCGGCAAGCGCCAGCACGCGCTACCGCCTGGGCTCGATCGCCAAGGTGTTCACCGCCACCGCGGCGATGCAGCTGGCCGAACAGGGGCGCATGAACATCGACCGCCCGCTGGCCGACTACCTGCCGGAGTTCGCCATCCGCAGCCGTTTCCCCGAGGCCGGCCCGATCACTCCGCGCAACATCATGCATCACCACTCGGGCCTGCCGTCGAACCACCTCAACGGCATGCTGGGCGGGGAGCCGGCGCCCATCGCCAGCCTGGTCGAGGCGGTGCGCGACGACTACGTGGCCTATCCGCCGGACTTCATCTTCTCCTACTCCAACCTGGCCTACACCCTGCTCGGCGCGGGCATCGAACGCCTGGCCGGCGTGCCCTATGCGCGCCACATGCAGCAGGCCCTGTTCGAGCCGCTGGGCATGCACGATTCGGCCTTCGAAGGGCGCCCGGCGCTCAAGGAGTACCGCAAGGGCCGCGAGGTGGAGCCGATCGCGCTGCGCGACCTGCCCTCCGGCGGCCTGGTGTCCACGGTGGAGGACATCAGCCGCTTCATGCGCATGGTGCTGGCGGGCGGGCGCATCGGCGAGCGCCCCTTCCTGCAGCCCGAAACGCTGGCCGAGATGCTGCGCCCGCAGAACGAGCACGTCGCGCTCGACCTGGACATGCGCATCGGCCTGGGCTGGATGTTCAACGGCCTGGGCGTGCATCACGGCGGCCCGGTGCCCAACCACGGCGGCACCCTGCTCGATTCGCACAGCCTGATGGCCCTGCTGCCCGAGCACGAGCTCGGCGTGGTGGTACTGGCCAACAGCGGCACCGCGCAGAACAGCGTGAAGAAGATCGTCACCGAACTGCTGCAGCTGGCGCTGGAGACCAAGAGCGGCCTGCGCCCGCCGGCCGCGCCGCCGCCTACCGCGAGCCGCGCCAGCGACGCCGCGGCGGCGGCCGATCTGAGCGCCTACAACGCCTGGTACGACTCGATGATCGGCCTGGTGCGGGTCAATGCCGGGCGCAGCAGCCTGGAGGCCGAGGCGCTCGGCCACACCTTCCAGCTCGACCCCACCAGCGAGGGCCTGTTCGGCCTGCGCTACAAGCTCTTCGGCCTGATCCCGGTGCGCGTGCCGCTGTTCGACGACCTGCGCGTGTCGATGGCCAACATCGGCGAGCACGAGGTGCTGGTGGGGCACATCGCCGGCCACAGCATGCTGGTCGGCCAGCGTCTCGAACCCTCGCCGATTCCGCGCAAGCTGCTCGACTACGTGGGCGAGTACGAGATCGTCGGCGGCACCGGCGGCCTGGTGCCCGACCGCCTCGCGCTGCGCGTGGAGGACGGCCTGCTGGTGGGCGAATGCACCTTCTCGCAGATGCCCGGCTTCGTGCTGCGCGCCGCGCTGCAGCCGATCTCCGAGACCGAGGCGATCATCTCCGGCCTGGGCACCGGCAAGGGCGAGACGCTGCGCATCGTGGACGACAAAGAAGGGCGCCGGCTGCTGTATTCCGGCCTCGAACTGCGCCGCAAGGGCGACTGAGCGGGCGATGAAGCGCGTCCTCGTCGTCCATTACTCGCAGTCCGGCCAGCTCGCGCAGATCGCCGGCAACATTGCCGCGCCGCTGCGCGCGGCCGGCGTCGAGGTGGTGGAGGAGATCCTGCGCCCGCGCGAACCCTATCCCTTTCCCTGGCCCTTCTTCGACTTCCTCGACGCCTTCCCGGAATCCTTCCGCCTCGACCCGCCGCCCAACCACCCGCCCGCGGCCGACCCGGACACGCCCTTCGACCTGATCATCCTGGCCTACCAGGTGTGGTTCCTCTCGCCGGCCATGCCGATGACCGCCTTCCTGCAGAGCGCCGAGGGCCGCCGCCTGGTGGCGGGACGCCCGGTGGTCACCGTGGTGGCCTGCCGCAACATGTGGCTGGGCGCGCAGGAGAAGATGGGCCAACTGGTGCGCGAGGCCGGCGGCCGGCTTACCGACCACATCGCCTTTACCGACAGCGCCCACCCGCTGGCCACCTTCATCACCACGCCGCGCTGGGTGCTCACCGGGCGGCGCGACCGCTTCCTCGGCCTGCCGCCGGCCGGCGTGGCGGCCGCGGAGATCGCCGGGGCGGCACGCTTTGGCCGCGCCCTGACGGAGGCGCTGGCGCGCGACGAGGAGCGCAGCGGCCAGCCCATGCTGCGCGGCCTGCGCGCGGTGCAGGTCAATCCGCGCCTGATCCTCAGCGAGCGCGCCGGACAGCGCGCCTTTCGCGTCTGGTCGGGCTTCATCCGCCTGTTCGGCAAACGCGGCCAGTGGCCGCGCAAGCCGGCACTGGCGCTGTTCGTCACCTACCTGCTGCTGCTCATCGTCACGGTGGTACCCTTGAGCCTTTTGCTGCAGCGCGCCTTCGCCCCGCTGTTGCGCGAACGGCTCGAAGCCCTGCGCGCGCAGCACGAGCAGCCCTCCGGCTCGGGCTCCGAACGCATCCAGTCATGACCCACACCCGCCACGCCTACATCACCGCCAGCGCCGCCGCCCTGCCCAATGCGCCGGTCGGCAACGACCAGGTCGAGCACGTGCTCGGCCTGATCGGCGACAAGCCCTCGCGCGCACGCCGCATCGTGCTGCGCAACAACGGCATCGAAACGCGCCACTACGCCATCGATCCGGCCAGCGGACGCCCCACGCACAGCAACGCGCAACTCACCGCCGAGGCGGTGCGCGCGCTCGCGCAGGACGGCTTCGCGCTCGAAAACATCGAAACCCTGGTGTGCGGCACCTCGCTGCCCGACCAGATCATGCCCGGCCACGGCGTCATGGTGCACGGCGAACTGGGCATTCCGGCCTGCGAGGTGGTCAGCACCGCCGGCATCTGCTTGGCCGGCATGACCGCGCTCAAGCACGCCTGGCTGGCCGTGCGCGCCGGCGACAGCCGCAACGCGGTGGCCACCGGCTCGGAAGTCTGCTCGCCAGTGCTGCGCGGCGCGCACTTCGCCGCGGAGAACGAAGCACGCGTGGCCGACCTGGCGCAGCACCCGGAGATCGCCTTCGAGAAGGATTTCCTGCGCTGGATGCTGTCCGACGGCGCCGGCGCGCTGCTGCTGCAGGACACCCCGCGCGCCAGCGGCCGCACGCTGCGCATCGACTGGATCGAGCTGTCCTCGCAGGCCCATGCGCTGCCCGCCTGCATGTACGCGGGCGCCGAGCGCACCGCCGACGACCGGCTCAGCGGCTGGGCGCAGCACACGCCTGAGCAGTGGGCCGCACAGTCGATCTTCGCCATCAAGCAGGACGTGCGCCTGCTCAACGAGAACGTGGTGCGCCACACCCTGGAGATCCCGCTCGCCCGGCTGATCGCCAGGCACGGCCTGCGCGCGCAGGACATCGACTGGGTCCTGCCGCACATGTCCTCGCACTACTTCCGCCAGCCCATCCACGACTGCCTGGCCGGGCTGGGCCTGGCCATCCCGTTCGAGCGCTGGTTCACCAACCTCGCCGAGAAGGGCAACACCGGCTCCGCATCGATCTTCATCATGCTCGACGAACTCGTGCGCAGCGGCCGCCTCGCCGCCGGCCAGCGCCTGCTGTGCTTCGTCCCCGAAAGCGGGCGCTTCTCCAGCGCCTTCATGCACCTGACGGTGGTCTAGCACCGTGGTACACGCGGCACAGAACAGTAGGAGCGGGCTTGCCCGCGATGCGGCGTCCTTTGTACCCGGAAGCGCCGCATCGCGGCCAAGGCCGCTCCTACAGGGGGCGCCGGGGCATGTTTCATCAACCAGGCCGCACGAGTCCAGCCATGGATCTTGAGAACGTTCCGCCGGAAGGCAACGCCACCCTCGGCGGCCACCGCAAGGCGATGTACGCGCGCGACCGCGACGGCCGCATCGGCGCGGTGGCCTCGGCCGGCTGGGAGGTTGAGGAGATCGTCACCCGCCAGGCGGTGGACGAGCTCGAGCGCCTGGCCGCCGAGGCGCTCGCCGGCGTGCGTGCCGGCACCGCCTCGCCGCTCGCCTACCACATGTACCGCGCCCGCATGGACGACACCCTGCTCGCCCAGGTCACCGGCCTGTGGCGCTGGCGGGTGCGCCGCCACCTGCGCCCCGAGGTCTTCCGCACGCTCTCGCCGGCCCTGCTGACGCGCTACGCCGCTGCGCTGGGCATGGACGTCGAGCAGCTCACCCACATTCCGCCACCATGACCGACTTCCAGCACCGCCACGCCTCCCACTGCGAAAGCGGGGTGATGTCCGCCATCGTCAGCCATTACGGCCTGCCGCTCTCCGAGCCGATGGCCTTCGGCCTGGCCTCGGCGCTGTCCTTCGCCTGGCTGCCCTTCATCAAGCTCGGCGGCCTGCCGCTGGTGGCCTACCGCATGCCGCCGCGCGCCATCATCCGCGGCCTGCAGAAGCCGCTCGGCCTGCGCATGCGCACCGAAACCTTCCGCGACCCGGCACGCGGCGCGGCGCGCCTCGACGAACTGCTCGACGCCGGCGGCGTGGTCGGCCTGCAGACCTCGGTGTTCTGGCTGCCCTATTTCCCGCAGGACATGCGCTTTCACTTCAACGCGCACAACGTGCTGGCCTACGGGCGCGATGCGGCGAGCGGCGAGTACCTGCTCTCCGATCCGGTGTTCGAGGAACCGATGCGCTGCGCCCCGGCCGATCTCGCCAAGGCGCGCTTCGCACGCGGCGTGCTGGCCCCCAAGGGCCTGCTCTACTACCCGGAGGGCCGGCCGGGCGAACCGGACTGGGCGAAGGTGATTCCCGCGGCAATCCGCAAGACCGTGCGGGTGATGCTGCGCACCCCGGTGCCGCTGATCGGCACGCGCGGCATCGAGCGCGTGGCGCGCGCGGTGGAACGCCTGCCCGCCGGCGGCGACACCCGCCAGGCCCTGCTGCTGGTCGGCCACCTGGTGCGCATGCAGGAAGAGATCGGCACCGGCGGCGGCGGCTTCCGCTTCATGTACGCCGCCTTCCTGCAGGAGGCCGCCGGCCTCGCGCAGCGCCCCGCGCTGGCCGAACTGGGCGACCGCCTGGTGGAGATCGGCGACGGCTGGCGCGAGTTCGCCCTGGCCGCCGCGCGCATGATCCGCGGGCGCGACGCCTTCGACCCCGGCGCGCTGGGCGCCCTGCTGCGCCGCCAGGCCGCCGACGAGCGCGCCTTCTTCGGCGCGCTCGGCCAGGCGGTGTGATGCTGCGCATCCGCGCGCTGGCGCACCGCTACCCGCAGCACGCGCGCGCCGCGCTGGACGGCATCGACCTCGACATCCCGTCCGGCTGCCTGTTCGGCCTGCTCGGCCCCAACGGCGCCGGCAAGACCACCCTGATCTCGCTCGTCGCCGGTCTGCTCGCCCCGCAAAGCGGCAGCCTGGAGGTGGATGGCGAGCCGCTCACCGCCTACCGCCGCAGCCACCCCAACGCCATCGCCCTGGTGCCGCAGGACTACGCCTTCTACCCGATGCTCACGGTAGCCGAGAACCTGCGCTTCTTCGCCGGCGTGCAGGGCCTGGGCGGCCGCGTGCAGCGCGCCCGGGTGGCGCGCGCGCTGGCCGCCGCGCAGCTCGAAGGCGTGGCCGGACAACTCGCCGGAGAACTCTCCGGCGGCCTGCGCCGGCGGCTCAACCTGGCCATCGGCCTGCTCGGCGAACCGCGCATCCTGCTGCTCGACGAACCCACGGTAGGCGTGGACCCGCAGTCGCGCGCCTTCCTGCTCGACACCATCCGCGCGCTCGCCGACGACGGACGCAGCGTGATCTATACCAGCCACTACATGGACGAGGTGCAGGCGCTGTGCGAGCGCATCGCCATCCTCGACCTCGGCCGCGTGCTGGCGCAGGGCACGCTGCACGAACTGCTGCGCGAGGGCGCCGCCAGCCTGGTGCTGCGCCTCGCCCGCCCGCTGCCGGAACCCTGCGCCGCCACGCTGCGCGCCCGCCACCCGGAACTGCTGCTGAGCGACGCCGAACTGCGCCTGCCCGCGCTGCCGGCCGACGCCCTGCCCGCCCTGCTCGCCGAACTGGCCGCCGCCGGCAGTCCGGCCGAGGCGGTGAGCTACGGCCAGCAGAACCTGGAAACGCTCTTCATGCGGCTCACCCGCCGCTCGCTGCGCGACTGAGCATGAACGCCACCCGCCTGCTCGCCCTGTGGAAGAAGGAAAGCCTCGCGCTGCTGCGCGACCGCCACGGCCTGGCCGCCCTCTTCCTGATGCCGATGATCTTCATCCTGGTGATGTCGCTCGCGCTGCGCGACGCCTTCGACGTGAGCGCGGCCAGCGACATCGGCTACGTCATCGTCGACCTCGACGCCAGCCCGGCCTCGGCGCGCTACGCCGAACGCCTGCGCGCCCTGCTCACCTTCCGCGACCGCGGCACGCTGCCCGACGAGACGGCGGCGCACGGTGCGCTGAGCCGCGGCGAACTCGGTTTCGCGCTGGTGCTGCCCGCCGGCTTCGCCGCCGCCCAGCCCGACGGCGCGGCGGCGCGCGGCGAACGCCCCGCGCTGCGCCTGCTGGTCGACCCGGTGGTGCCGCAGGCGCTGCAGACCGCCTTCCGCCTGCACGCCGAAGCCGAGCTCGGCCGCCTGCAGACCGAAGCCCTGCTGCGCCGCCTGGGACGCACGCTGATGATCCCCGAGCTGCAGGCGCTCGACCCCGCCGCGCACGGCCTGCCGCTGGAAACCGTTGCGGTGCGGGCCGGCGGCGGCGCCGCGCCGGTGCCCACCTCGGTACAGCAGAGCGTGCCGGCCTGGCTGATCTTCTCGATGTTCTTCGTGGTCATCCCGCTCGCCGCGGTATTCATCGCCGAGCGCCAGCACGGCACGCTGCAGCGCCTGGCCAGCCAGCAGGTACCCTTCGGCCTGATCCTCGCCGGCAAGCTGCTGCCCTTCTTCGTGGTGAACCAGATCCAGGCGGTGCTGATGGTGCTGGTCGGGCGCTACCTGGTGCCGCTGGCCGGCGGCGAGGCCCTCGTGCTGCCCTCGGGCGGTGGCACCCTGGCCGCGCTGTGGCTGGTGTCGGCGGCGGTGAGCGTCGCCGCGGTGTGCTGGGCGCTGCTGATCGCCAGCCTGACACGTACCACCGAGCAGGCCACGGTGATCGGCGGGGTGGGCAACATCCTCATGGGCGCGCTCGGCGGCATCATGGTGCCGGCCTTCTTCATGCCGGACTTCATGCAGCAGCTCGCCCGCTTCTCGCCCATGTCCTGGGCGCTGGACGGCTTCCACCGCGTGCTGCTGCACCATGGCGGCATCGCCCAAGTGCTGCCGCCGGCCGCCGCCCTGCTATGCTTCGGCCTCGCCGCGCTGGGCGCGGCCATCCTGATGAACCTGCGCGCCCGGCGCGCCAGCCCCCGATGACCCTGAAAGACGAACTCAAGCAGTTGATCGTGGACGCCTGCGACCGCGACTGCGACCCTGCCACGATCACCGACGACGAACTGCTGTTCGGCCCCGAGGCGCCGCTCGCGCTCGATTCGCTCGATGCGCTGCAGCTCTCCATGGCCATCCAGAAGAAGTACGGCCTGCGTCTCACCGACAGCAAGGAAACCCGCCGCATCCTCGCCAGCGTGGCCAGCCTGGCCGCGCACCTGGAGGACTGCCGAGCCGCCGGCGCATGAGCGCTGCGGCAAGGGCGGTGCGCATCGCCGCGCTGGGGCACGGCTCGGCACTCGGCACGGACAGCGCGCAGGCCGGCCGCGAACTGGCCCGCCGCATCGCACGGCCCGTGCCGCCCGCCGCCCGCCGCAGCCTGCTGGGGCGCGACTACCC
>JAUVWV010000340.1 GCA_030603925.1 Thauera sp.
GCCGGGCGGTGCGCCGAACGGCAATGGCGATGCGGCGGGCGGGGGCGGCGCCGGGCGCAAGCCGGCGCGCAAGTTCCGCAAGAAATCGCCACGCAGTCCGGCCAAGGCGCCGGACTGAACCCTGCGCGGCCGCAGCGCTGCGGCCGCGGCTGCAGCGATGATTCACCCGCGCGGCACTCCGGTGTAGGCTAGCCGCATGGATACCGCCGACAAGGACGCACCATCGGGTTCGCCGGCCGCCGCCGCGGGGGGCGCACGGGCGGGCGCCGCGGACTCGCGCCTGGCCCTGCGCCGCGTGGCGATCGATACCTATCGGGAAAACGTCGCCTACCTGCACCGCGAGTGCCCGGTGTACCGCGCGGAGGGTTTCCAGGCTCTGTCCAAGGTCGAGGTGCGCGCCAACGGGCAGCGCATCCTCGCCACGCTCAACGTGGTGGATGACGCGTCCATCGTCGGCAATTGCGAGCTGGGCCTGTCCGAGGACGCCTTTGCCCTGCTCGGCGTGGCGAACGGGCATCCGGCCAGCGTCTCGCAGGCCGAACCGGCCCCCTCCATTCCTGCCCTGCACCGCAAGATCGCCGGCGAGCGGCTCGATCGCGAGGATTTCCGCGCCATCGTGCGCGACATCGCCGAACACCGTTACTCCAAGATCGAGCTCACCGCCTTCGTGGTGGCGAGCAACCAGGGCGAGCTCGACCGCGAAGAGGTGTACTTCCTCACCGACGCCATGGTGGCCTCCGGCCGGCGGCTGGACTGGCGCGAGCGCCTGGTGGTGGACAAGCACTGCATCGGCGGCATTCCGGGCAACCGTACCTCGATGCTGGTGGTGCCCATCGTCGCGGCGCACGGCATGCTGTGCCCTAAGACCTCCTCGCGGGCGATCACCTCGCCGGCCGGCACCGCCGACACCATGGAGGTGCTGGCGCAGGTGGAGCTGTCCGAGGCCGCGCTCGCCGCGATCGTGCGCGAGCATCGCGGCTGTCTCGCGTGGGGCGGCACGGCGCGCCTGTCGCCGGCCGACGACGTGCTGATCTCCGTCGAGCGTCCGCTGTCGATCGACTCGCCCGGCCAGATGGTGGCGTCCATCCTGTCGAAGAAGATCGCCGCCGGCTCCACCCATCTGGTGCTCGACATTCCGGTCGGGGCGAGCGCCAAGGTGCGTTCGATGCCCGAGGCGCAGCGCCTGCGTAAGCTGTTCGAGTTCGTCGCGCGGCGGATCGACCTGGCGCTCGACGTGGTGATCACCGACGGGCGCCAGCCGGTGGGCAACGGCATCGGCCCGGTGCTGGAGGCGCGCGACGTGATGCGGGTGCTGGAGAACCACCCCGAGGCGCCCAACGATCTGCGGCAGAAATCCTTGCGCCTGGCCGGACGCATGCTGGAGTTCGATCCCGACGTGCGCGGCGGCGACGGTTTCGCCATCGCGCGCGACATTCTCGATTCCGGCCGCGCGCTGGCGCGCATGAATGCGCTGATCCAGGCCCAGGGGGCGCGCAGCTTCGATCCCGATCATCCGACCCTGGGGCGTCTGAGCTTCGAGGTGGGTGCGGCCGCGGACGGCGTGGTGACCGCCATCGACAATCAGCAACTGGCACGCATCGCACGCCTGGCCGGTGCGCCCAAGGTGGCCTGCGCCGGCGTGGACCTGTTCCACAAGCTGGGCGCTGCGGTGCAGCGCGGGGCGCCGCTGTACCGCGTGTATGCCGACTATCCGGCCGATCTCGAGTTTGCGCGGCAGGCCTGCGCGCAGGCCAGCGGCTACACCATCGGCGGCGCGGACGAGGTGCCGCACGTCTTCGTGGAGTTCTGAGGCGATGGCGCTGCTGCTCCATTTCGACGACGAAGCGGCGCTCGCCGGGCGCATCGCCGCGGCCGCCGGCATGGACTGCGCGCCGATCGAACGCCACCGCTTTCCCGATGGCGAACTGCGCCTGCGCCTGCCCGCCGCCCTGCCGCCGGCGACGGTGCTGTTGCGCGGCCTGCAGCAGCCCAACGAGAAACTGGTCGAGCTGCTGCTCGCCGCGCGCACCGCGCGCGAGCTGGGCGCCGCGCGGCTCGCGCTGGTCGCGCCCTACCTCGCCTACATGCGGCAGGACATCGCCTTCGCGCCCGGCGAGGCGGTCAGCCAGCGCATCGTCGGCGGCTTTCTGGCCGGCTTGTTCGATGCGCTGCTCACCGTCGACCCGCACCTACACCGCGTGGCCACCCTCGCCGAAGCGGCGCCGCTCGCCCAGGCGCGCAGCCTGAGTGCCGCTCCGCTGCTCGCGCAGGTGGTTGCAGCGCACCGTCCGGGCGCCCTGCTGCTCGGGCCGGATGCCGAATCCGCCCAGTGGGTGGGCGCGGCGGCCGCTGCGCAGGGCTTCGCGCACGCGGTGTGCAGCAAGCAGCGCACCGGCGACCGCGCGGTGGAGATCCGCCTGCCCGACATCGTGCTGCGCGGGCGTGCGGTGGTGCTGCTGGACGATGTGGCCAGTTCGGGCCACACCCTGGCGCACGCCGCGCAGCAGCTGCACGCGGCCGGCGCCGCGTCGGTGGATGTGGCCGTCACCCATGCGCTGTTCGCCGGCGATGCGCTGGCGCTGATCCGTGACGCCGGGGTGGGCGAAGTCTGGAGCACCGACTGCATCGCGCATCCGTCCAACGCCGTGTCGGTGGCGCCGCTGCTCGCCGAGGCGCTGCGCGCCCTGGAAGGAGGTTATGCATGAAGACGCGCTGTGCCTGGGTGAGCGACGACCCGCTCTACATCGCCTACCATGACGAGGAGTGGGGCGTGCCGCTGCGCGACGAGCAGCGCCTGTTCGAGTATCTGATCCTGGAAGGCGCGCAGGCCGGCCTGTCGTGGTTCACCGTGCTGAAGAAGCGGGCGCGCTACCGCGAGGTATTCGACGGCTTCGATCCGGCGCGCATCGCGCGC
>JAUVWV010000153.1 GCA_030603925.1 Thauera sp.
CGGTCGCGGCCAAGGCCGCTCCTACGAGGCAATGCATCTGTAGGAGCGGCCTTGGCCGCGATTGGGGCGGAGCCCGGCGGCCGGGCCGGGTTCAGTGCCGCGCGTCCTCGTCGATGCGGAAGTACTCCATCAGGTCGTGCAGCTGCTGGGCCTGGCTGCCCATCTCCTCGGCGGTCGCGGCGAGCTCCTCGGAGGCGCTGGCGTTGTGCTGCGAGGTCTGTGAGAGCTGACCCATCGCGGTGTTGATCTGGCCGATGCCGCCGGCCTGTTCGGTGGAGGAGGCGGCGATCTCCTGGATCAGTTCGGAGGTGCGGCGCACGTCCGGTACGATCTTCTCCAGCATGGCGCCGGCCTTCTCGGCGGTGCCCACGCTGCGCCCGGCCAGCCCGGAGATCTCCTGCGCGGCCTTCTGGCTGCGTTCGGCCAGCTTGCGCACCTCGGCGGCGACCACGGCGAAGCCCTTGCCGTGTTCGCCGGCGCGCGCCGCTTCGATGGCGGCGTTGAGGGCGAGCAGATTGGTCTGGTAGGCGATGTCGTCCACGATGCCGATGCGGTCGGCGATCTGCTGCATCGCTTCCACCGTCTCGCGCACCGCGGCGCCGCCTTCCTCGGCCTCCTTCGCGGTGTGGCCGGCGATGGAGTCGGTGGTGCGTGCGTTCTCGCTGGTGTGGTCGATGCTGGCGGTGATCTGTTCGATGCTGGCGGTGGTTTCCTCGACGCTGGCGGCCTGTTCGCTGGAGCTTTGCGACAGGGTCTGCGCTGTGGCGCTGATCTGTCCGCTGGCATTGGTGAGCTGCTCGGCCGCGGAGCGGATCTCGCCGATGGTGTGCGCCAGGCGTTCGACGATGTGCTTCATCGACTGCAGCAACTGGCCGGTTTCGTCCATGCGGTCGATCTCGATACGCTCGGTGAGGTCGCCATCGGCAATGCGCTCGGCGGAGGCCACCGCGCGGCGCAGCGAGGCGATGATGCCGCGTACCACGAAGCCGAACCAGAGCGCCAGCAGCAGGCTGGCGGCAGTTAGCACGCCGGCCACCCACAGATCGAAGCGCGCTTCGCCGGCGAGGCGTGCGACCAGGGTGTCGAGTTCGGACGACAGGCGGTCCTCGACCAGCTTCATGTCGTCGATCTTCTGGGTGATGGTGGCGAACCAGGTCGCCGGCTCGATGCCGAACTCGCCCACCTCGGAGCGGTCGAGCGCGACCTTGCGCATGCGTTCGACTTCGCGCGCCGCATTGGTGGCCAGTTTCTCCTCCAGCAGGGCCACCCCGCTCGCGCTGCCGAAGTCGCGGAAGGCCGCCAGGTAGGTGTCCTGCGCCGCGACGATGGTGATGAAGCGGCGGTACAGCGCAGTGTCGAAGGCGTTGGCGGCAAACGTGGCGTTGAGCGTGGCGCGTTCGCGCCCGGCCTGCTCCTTGGCGTTGAGGAACATCACGTAGCCGAGGATGGCCTGCGATACCGCCTGGTTGTCGCTCAACTGGTTGATCGTGGTGATCAGCGCCAGATAGCGCTCGATGGTCTGCGTGTAGAAGGCGAAGGAGTCGGCGCCGCTCGCCGACAGGCCGCGGATGTTGCCGCGCATCTCGCTCAGGCGGTCGAGATTGGCGCGGGCGGACTCCAGGTTGGTGGTGAAGCGGCTGCCCAGGGCGGCCGGGTCGATCTCGCCCAACAGGTCGCGCAGTTCGCCGACGTAGCGATCGGTGAGGGTGTGCTGGCTGGCCAGTTCGGACTGGAAGCGTGCGCCGCGTGAGCCGAGATAACCGGCCGAGAGTCCGCGTTCCTTCTGCAGTTCGTGGATCACCGCGCTGGAGCGTACCGCCACCGCGGACAGGGTTTCGATGGTGGCCAGCGCGCGGGCGCTCTGCACGCGCTCCACCACCTGGCCGATGGCGAAATACAGCAGGCCGCTCACCAGCAGCGCGATGGCTGTCAGCAGGCGGGTGCGGATGGAAGCATTGCGAAAGGCCGCGAGCATGGCGATTGGTCTCCCCGGTGACGCGTTTGTTATGGCTCTTGACGACGAGTATGCCTGACTGGATTACGGCGCGTCGCCGCGATGCTTGAACCCGGCGCGCGCTTCCGTCCCGAAGCGATGCTATGCCGGCTTGCCGGAGGGAAAAATGTTCCAGGTCAACCGCCCGGCCGGCTTGCCCCGGCGGCCCATGCTGCAGGTGACAGCGCCGGCCGCGGACGGCACAATCCCGCGCTTTGCCGGGGAATACCTTGCCCGGCCGGATGGACGGCAATGACTTTCGACCTGTGGTGGCTGGCCTACCTGGCCCTGGGGGCCTTCGTCGGCTTCTTTGCGGGCCTGCTCGGCATCGGCGGCGGCGGCATCATGGTGCCGATGCTGACCACGCTGTTCCTGGCCCAGGGCTTCGCGCTCGATACGGTGGTGCACATGGCGCTGGGCACTTCGATGGCGGCCATCGTGCTGACCTCGATCGCCAGCCTGCGCGCCCACCATGCGCATGGTGCGGTGCGCTGGGACATCGTGCGCGGCATCACCCCGGGCATCCTGGCGGGCACCTTCGGCGCCACCTTCATCGCCGCACGCGCCAGCACCGCGGGGCTGGCGATCTTCTTCGCCTGCTTCATGGCCTACGTGTCCCTGCAGATGCTCGCCAACATCAAGCCCAAGCCCTCGCGCAACCTGCCCGGGCCGCTCGGCCTGAGCGCGGTCGGGGTCGGCATCGGCGGGGTGTCGGCCCTGGTGGCGATCGGCGGCGGTTCGCTGTCGGTGCCCTTCATGACCTGGTGCAACGTGAAGATGCAGAACGCCATCGGCACCTCCGCTGCGATCGGCCTGCCGATCGCGCTGGCCGGCACGCTGGGCTATCTGGCCAACGGTTGGGGCACGCCCGGCCTGCCGCCGCTGACCCTGGGCTATGTCTATCTGCCGGCGCTGGTGCTGGTGGCCGTGGTCAGCATGTGGACCGCGCCGATGGGTGCGCGCCTGGCACACCGCCTGCCGGTGGCGACGCTGAAGAAGATCTTTGCCGGGGTGCTGATGGCCCTGTGCCTGAAGATGCTGCACGGCATCTTCGGCTGAGAGGGTGTGAAGAGCTCTACGGCGCGGGCCGGTTGAGCGGCTTGACGCCCCGCTTTGGGGCGTGACCGCGGGGCGGTGCCATCGGCGGCCTGCCGGCTTGCGGTTACACTCACGCAGGACTCACCATCGCGCCGCTGCGCCGGCCGTCGATGCGAGCGCCGCCCGCCCCCCGTACGCAATCGCCGCCGATGCCGCCAACCGATACCGCCGGACTGACCGATCCGCTCGCGCGCCGCCTTTTCCGGCGGGCGTTCGGGCTGTTCATCAGCTTCGCGGTGTTGCTCACCCTGGTGCTGGTGGGCGAGACCCTGTGGCAGGCACGCAAGAATCTGCAGGGCGAGCTGGCGATCTACCAGCGTACCTTCGAGAAGCCGCTCGCCGCGGCCCTGTGGGCGATGGATCACGAGAAGCTGCACTCGCTGGTCCAGGGCATCATCGAGATTCCCGACATCAAGGGGGTGCGCATCCTCGAGCCGACCGGCGAGCGCGAGATCGTGCGCGCCGGGCGCATCGCGCGCCAGGACGACGAGGACGGTCATGCGCTGGCGCACCGTTTCAACGTGATCCACGATGAGGGCTTCGGCAGCGAGTTCGTCGCACGCGCGGAACTCCACAGCTCCTTCGGCCAGCTCTTCGAGCGCACCCGCCGGCAGATCGTGCTGATCGCGGTGCTGGCCACGCTCAAGACGGCCGCGCTGTGGTGGATCTTCCTGCTCGTCGGGCGCAACATCCTGGGCCGACCGCTCAGTGAGATCGGCCAGGCGATGGCCGTGGCCGGGGCGGTGCGCAGCCTGAGCCTGAGCAAGGAAACCGAGCGGGCGATTGCCGGGACCGAGCTCGACCTGCTGCGCCAGGCGCACGACCGGCTCGCGGAACACGCCGGGGCGGTGCAGGCGCAGCTCGAACGCAGCAACCATGAACTCGAGCAAAGAGTGCGGGCGCGTACCGCGCAGCTCGAAGAGGCCAACCGCCGGCTGGATGCGCTGGCGCACACCGATTCGCTCACCGGACTGTCGAACCGGCGCCATTTCCTGTCCGCTGCGCATGACGCGGTGGCGCGTGCGCGGCGCGGGGCACGGCCGCTCGCCCTGATCGTCTGCGACATCGACCAGTTCAAACGGGTCAACGACCTGCATGGGCATGCGGCCGGCGACCGGGCCATCATCCACGTCGCCGACTGCCTGCGCGATGCGGTGCGCGAGATCGACCTGGTGACCCGTTTCGGCGGGGACGAATTTGCCATCCTGATGCCCGACATCGCCACCGGGGAGGCCGCTGCCGCTGCCCAGCGCCTGTGCCGGCGGGTGGAGGCTGCGCCCCTTGCGCTGGATGACGGCAGCACCCTGGCCCTGACCCTGAGCATCGGCGTGGCCGAGCTCGAGGAAGGCGACACGCGGGTGGAGGAAGTCCTGCTGCGTGCCGACGAGCGGCTCTACCAGGCCAAGCGCGAGGGGCGCAACCGGGTGGTCGACGGCATGCCGCGTGCGGGCTCCGTGAGGACCTGAGCGCGCGGGTTCAGCGGCTTGCGCTGCAGCTGTCGCGATGCCATGCGCCGCCGCGCATCAGGCAGCTGGCGATGGCCTCGTCTATGGCTGGCACGTTCAGCGGCATGGGGGCGGGAGGCCGGCCGAAGGCCTTCAGGTGGTGGGCCTGGTGCAGCGCGAGGATGGATTCGGGTACCCAGGCGCGGTAGGCCGCGGCGAAGTAGTCGCGTTCGGCTGCGACGATCGGATTCGCCCGCTCGATCACCGTGCGTCCCAGCGGCGAGGCCGAACAGGCGAGGTGGTTGAGCGTGTAGGTGCCATTGCCTTCCACCGGCAGGAAATCGTAGCGCGCCGCCTCGGCGCTGTTGCCGGCCAGATGGTGGGCCAGCTCGTAGGGGTAGAGCAGGGCCAGATCGGCGCGCCGATGGGTGAGCATGCCGAGCTTGGCTTCCACCGGGCGGTTCGAGGTCAGCGTCACCACGCGGCTGCGTTGCTGCGCTTCGCCGAGCAGTCCGTCCAGGACCACACCGTAGGAGCGCCCGCTCTGCACGGCGATGGCGCCGGCCGGGCTGTCGAGCAAGCGGCCGACGGCAAGCGAGCCATCGGCATTGACGTAGGGTGCGAACTCGGCGCTGCGTTCGCGCAGCACCACCGCACCGTTGGGGAACTGGGCGTGCAGCGCCTCGGCAAACACCATGTAGGCCTCGCGCTCCGGCGTACGCAGGAAGGCCGGATTGCACACATTGGGCTTGCTGCGGATGTCGGCGAGGATGCGCTGCACGTTGGCGATGCGCAGTTCGTGGCGGTACTCCGGCAGGCCGGCGATCAGGCGCCAGCGGATCAGGTCGGTGTAACCACGTCCGGCCAGGGCGCCGCTGGCGATCTGGATCGGCGGCAGGTCGATCATGTACCACTCGATGGTGGCGGGTTCCTGCGCCACGGCCGGTGTGCCCGCGCCGATCAGCAGTGCGCCGGCAAACACGCCGACGAGCGTGCCGAGCCGGCGTGCCGCGCGGCGCAGCAGCGCCGTGCCGGAATTCTGCGATCCGATCATCTTGCTCCCCCTTGCGGCCTGTTCCGCGTCGCGCAAGTGTAGCCCGATGCCGCGCGTCCGCAGCATGTCGCCGATGAGGGGGAGGCGCCGGGCTCAGCGCCCCTTGAACTGCGGCTTGCGCTTGCTCAGGAAGGCGTCCAGCCCTTCGCGGTAGTCGTCGGTGGCAAGGAAGTCGAAGGCGGCGCGCTTCTCGGCGGCCGACAGCGGCTCGCCGTTGCTCAGGCGGTGCACCCACTGCTTGTGCCAGCGCGCCACCAGCGGTGCGCCGGCGGCGATGCGGGCGGCGGCGGCGCGGGCTTCGTCCATCACTGCTTCGTCGTCCACCACGCGGGTCAGCAGGCCCTTCTGCAGCGCCTCGCGTGCCGGCAGGATGCGCCCTTCGAGCAGGATCTCCAGCAGCACCGCGGGTCCGACCAGTTCCAGCAGGCCGGCCATCTCGCCCGGGTACATGGAGAAGCCGAGCTTGTTGATCGGCGCACCGAAGCGCGCCGATTCGCCGGCGATGCGCAGATCGCAGCAACCGGCGATCTCCAGTCCGCCGCCGATGCAGGCGCCGTGGATGGCGGCCACGGTGGGGATGGGGCAGGCGCGGATGGCGTCCAGCGCGCGCGCCACCAGTTCGTCGTGGTAGTGCAGGGCGTCGTCCACGGTGGCGCGCACGGTGAGGAACTCCTCAATGTCGCCACCGGCCGCAAAGGCTTCGCCAGCGCCGCCGAGGATCACGCAGCGCAGGCTCGCGTCGGCATGGATGCGCGCCATCGCCTCGCGCAGTTGTACCCACATCGCGGCATTGATGGCGTTGAGCCGGCCGGGATTGGACAGGGTGAGGAGGGCGACGTCGCCGTCGCGTTCGAAAAGAATCTCGCCGCTCATGGTCTGGGTTCGCTCGGGTCCTTGCACGTTCGAGGGGTCGGGTTCCATACCACCCGGTATGGAGTGGGGCGCATGATAGCCGATCCGCACGCGTGCCCCGGCGGGAACGGCTGTGGCGGGCTATCTTCCAGGGAGGAGCGCAACCTGCCGGAGACCGCCATGAACACCGCCGCCACTCGCCGCGAAACCGATTCCATGGGCGCCATCGAGGTGCCCGCCGGGCACTACTGGGGGGCGCAGACCCAGCGCTCGATCGAGCACTTTCCGATCGGCGTGGCGCGTTTCCGCTGGCAGCGCCCGATGATCCGCGCGCTGGGCGTGCTCAAGCGCGCCGCTGCCGAGGCCAACGCTGAACTGGGCGAACTGCCGGCGGAGGTTGCGGCGCTGATCGTGCGCGCGGCCGACGAGGTGATCGCCGGGCAACTGGACGAAGACTTTCCGCTGGTGGTGTTCCAGACCGGCTCGGGCACCCAGTCCAACATGAACGCCAACGAGGTGATCGCCAACCGCGCCATCGAGCTGGCCGGCGGCGTGCTGGGCAGCAAGGCGCCGGTGCATCCCAACGATCATGTGAACCGCGGCCAGTCGTCCAACGACACCTTTCCGACGGCGATGCATATTGCCGTGGTCGAGCAGTTGCACGCGCGCCTGTTCCCCGCGGTGGCCGTACTGCGCAACACCCTGGCCGAGCGTGCGGCGCGCTTTGCCGACGTGGTCAAGACCGGCCGCACCCATCTGCAGGACGCCACCCCGGTGACCCTGGGGCAGGAGATCGGCGCCTGGGTGAGCCAGCTCGACTTTGGCCTGGCCGCGGTGCATGCGACGCTGCCCGGCCTGCATGAGCTGGCGATCGGCGGCACCGCGGTAGGTACCGGGCTCAACGCCCATCCGCGCTTCGGCGACAGCGCGGCGGCGCGCATCGCCGCGCTCACCGGCCAGCCCTTCGTCAGCGCGCCGGACAAGTTCTTCGCGCTTGCTGCGCACGACGCGCTGGTACAGGCCTCGGCCGCGCTGCGCACGCTCGCCGGCGGGCTGATGAAGATCGCCAATGACGTGCGCTGGCTGGCCAGCGGGCCGCGCTGCGGCATCGGCGAACTGGCTATTCCCGAGAACGAACCGGGCTCGTCCATCATGTCGGGCAAGGTGAACCCGACGCAGTGCGAGGCGCTCACCATGGTCTGCGTGCAGGTGTTCGGCAACGATGCCGCGGTGGCCTTCGCCGGCACCCAGGGCAACTTCCAGCTCAACGTCTACAAGCCGGTGATGGCGCACAACGTGCTGGAGAGCATCGAACTGCTGGCCGACGCCTGCGCCGCCTTCGAGCACCACTGCGCGCGCGGCATCGAGCCGGTGCGCGCGAAGATCGAGGCCAACCTGGCCGCCAACCTGATGCTGGTCACCGCGCTCAACCGCCACATCGGCTACGACGCCGCAGCGGCCATCGCCAAGCACGCGCACAAGGACGGCCTGACGCTGCGCGAGGCGGCGCTGGCCTCGGGCAAGGTGAGCGCGGAGGATTACGAGCGCTGGGTGGTGCCGGTGGAGATGACGCGCAACAGCGGCGCGTGAGCGGGGGGTTGTAGGAGCGGGGGGTGGCGCGCGGGGGGGCGGGGTTTTTGCAAAGGCCGCCGACCGGGGCCCCCCCGCCCACCCCACCCCCCCCCGGGGGGCCCGGGGCCGGCCCCCACACCCC
>JAUVWV010000308.1 GCA_030603925.1 Thauera sp.
CAGGCGTTCGCGCAGCTCCGCCGGGGCGAGGACGAAGCCGACCCGCGCGCCGGCGAGGCCGAAGAACTTGCCCAGCGAACGCAGCACCACCAGTTGCGGCAAGCCGGCGTGCGCTGCGAGGCTGTCCGCCGGGTCGGCGTCGATGAAGGCTTCGTCCACGATCAGCCAGCCGCCGCGTGCGGCCAGCCGGCCGTGCCAGTCGAGCAGCCTTGTGCGGCTGAAGCGCGCGCCGGTGGGGTTGTTGGGGTTGGCGAGCAGCACGACGTCGGCCTCGTCGGCCGCGGTGTCGAGTTCCTCGGCGGCAGTGCAGCAACGCAGCGCGCGCGTGCGCCAGGCATGGGCATGCTCGGCGTACATCGGCGCCAGCAGCGCCACCCGGGTGCCGTCGATGAGCGCCGGCAGGGCCTGGATGGCGGCCTGCGAGCCGGCTACCGGCAGCAGTTCGGCGGTGCCGTAGTAGGCCGCGGCGATCTGCGCGAGTCCGTCGTCGTCCTCCGGCAGGCGTTGCCAGACGGACGGCGGCATCGGTGGTACGGGATACGCCTGGGGGTTGATGCCGGTGGACAGGTCGAGCCAGTCGCACGGCGGAATGCCGAAGCGGCGCGCGGCCTGTTGCAGGCGTCCGCCGTGCTCAAGCATGCGGGCCTCCGTCCGTACCCGTCGCGAGCAGGGCGAGCAGCAGCGCCAGCACGCCGGCCGCCGCCAGCCAGGCCAGCATGCCGCGCCGCACCAGGCGGATTGCGCCGTACAGGCTGGCCGCGTCGGGCGGCGCACCGTTGCCGAGCGGCGGGCGATGCTCGGTGCGCCCGTGGTAGATGGCGCTGCCGCCCAGGCGCACTGCCAGCGCGCCAGCGCCGGCGGCCATCACCGGGCCGGCGTTGGGGCTGTCCCACGCGCCAGCCTGGCGGCGCCAGCACGCCAGCGCGTTGCGCGTGTTGCCGAGCAGGGCGTAGGTGAGGGCGGTGAGGCGCGCCGGAAGCCAGTTCAGCGCGTCGTCCAGGCGGGCGGCGGCGCGCCCGAAGTGCAGGAAGAGCGCATTGCGGTAGCCCCACATCGCATCCAGGGTGTTGGCCAGGCGGAACAGCAGCGCACCGGCGCCGCCCGCCACGATGAACCAGAACAGGGTGCCGAACACCGCGTCGTTGCCGTTCTCCAGCACCGACTCGGTGCCCGCGCGCGCCACGCCCTCGGCGTCCAGTGCGGTGGTCTCGCGGCTGACGATCCAGCTCACGCGCTGGCGCGCGAGCGCCAGTTCGCCGGCGGCCAGCGGTGCGGCGACCGCCTCGCCGTGCTCGGTGAGGCTGCGTGCGCCCAGCGCGAACCACAGCAGCAGCACGTCCACCGCCCAATGGGCCAGCGGATGCAGGCCGCGCAGCCAGAGCACGAGCGCCACCCAGGGCAGTACCGCCAGCGCCCAGGCCAGCAGGCCGCGCCATTGCCCGGTGCGGGCCGCGACCGGGTCTTCCGGGCGCAGCAGGCTTTCCAGCCAGCCCGCCAGGCGGCCGAAGCCCACCAGCGGGTGGAAGCGGCGCGGTTCGCCGAGCACGCGGTCGGCGAGCATGCCGGCGGCGAGCTTGATGAACAGGGTGGCGGCAAGGAGCGCGGCGGCGACCATGGGATAATCGGCTTTTTTCGGACCCCGGATTCTACGCGATGCAGACCACCGCCACCCTGATGGTGCAGGGCACGACCTCCGATGCCGGCAAGAGCACCCTGGTTGCCGGGCTGTGCCGGCTGCTGGCGCGCCGCGGCGTGCGCGTGGCGCCGTTCAAGCCGCAGAACATGGCGCTCAACTCGGCGGTTACCGCCGACGGCGGCGAGATCGGCCGCGCCCAGGCGTTGCAGGCGCTGGCCGCCGGGCTCGCACCGCATACCGACTTCAACCCGGTGCTGCTCAAGCCGGCGAGCGACGTGGGGGCGCAGGTGATCATCCACGGCAAGGCGGTCACCCAGCTCGATGCGCGCGCCTATCACGACTACAAGCCCACCGCCTTCGCCGCCGTGCTGGCGTCCTGGGACCGTCTGCTGTCCGCCTACGAGTGCGTGCTGGTGGAAGGGGCGGGCAGCCCGGCGGAGATCAATCTGCGCGATCGCGACATCGCCAACATGGGCTTCGCCGAGGCCGTGGACTGCCCGGTGGTGCTGGTCGCCGACATCGACCGCGGCGGCGTGTTCGCCCATCTGGTCGGGACGCTGGAACTGCTTTCGCCTTCCGAACAGGCGCGCGTGAAGGGCTTCGTGATCAACCGCTTCCGCGGCGACATCGGCCTGCTGCAACCGGGCCTGGACTGGCTGGAGGCGCGCACCGGGCGGCCGGTGCTGGGCGTGCTGCCCTACCTGCATGGCCTCTTCCTCGATGCCGAGGATGCGTTGGCCGATGCGCGTGCCGAGAAGGGCGAAGCCCGCCTGCGGGTTATCGCACCGGTCTATCCGCGCATCTCCAACCACACCGACCTCGACGCGCTGCGCCTGCATCCGCAGGTCGATTTCCGCTGGGTCGGGCCGGGCCAGGCGATTCCGCCTGCAGACCTGATCGTCCTGCCCGGCTCGAAGAGCGTACAGGCCGATCTGACCTGGCTGCGCGCGCAGGGCTGGGAAGCGGCGATCCGTCGCCACCTGCGCTACGGCGGCAAGCTGGTCGGCATCTGCGGCGGCTTTCAGATGCTGGGCCGGCGGCTGGCGGATCCGGCCGGGCGCGAGGGCGCGGCCGGTGCGATGGATGGGCTCGGTCTGCTGGAGCTGGATACCGTGCTGGAGGCGGAGAAGCAGCTCGCCAACGTGCGTGGCGAGCTGTGCGTCGGCGGTGGCACGGCGCCGCTGCAGGGGTACGAGATCCACATGGGGGTATCGCGCGGCGCGGCCCTCGCGCGACCGGCGGTGCGCTTTGCCGACGGCCGTCCCGACGGTGCGCTGTCGGAGGATGGGCAGATTCTCGGTACCTATGTGCACGGCCTGTTCGACCACCCCGAGGCGCTCGCCGCGCTGCTGGCCTGGGCCGGCGCGGAGGCGGTTGAACGGGTGGATCTGGCAGCCCGCCGCGAGGCCGATCTGGATCGTCTCGCCGATAGCATGGCAGCATCGCTCGACCTCGATCGCCTCGCCGCCTGCCTGGGCGGCAGCGCCGGTGCCGCGCTGCGCCGCGAGTCCGCTTGACCACCCCAGGGCCGCCCTCTACCATCGCCGCCATGGAAGAAGAACTGACCCAGCTCGAGAACCGTATCGAGCAGCTCATCGCCCTGCATGAGGGCATCAAGGCCGACAACCGCGACCTGCGCAGCCGGCTGGCGAAGCTCGAAGCCGACAACCGTGCGCAGGGCGACAAACTGCGCCTGGCCACCGAAAAACTGGAAAGCCTGCTCGCCAGGCTGCCGCAGGACTGAGGCGCAGGGACGTGACGATGGAAACGCTCGACATCAGCCTGCTGGGCAAGGAATACCAGGTCGGCTGCAAGCCGGAGGAGCGCGACGGCCTGCTCGCCGCGGTCGCCCTGCTCGACCAGAAGCTCAAGGATGTGGCCGGCCGGACCGGCTCCGCGGGCGAGCGGCTGGCGATCATGGCGGCGCTCAACATCGCCCACGAATACCTCCAGCAACAGCGTGGCGGAGGGTTTGACTTGCCCG
>JAUVWV010000148.1 GCA_030603925.1 Thauera sp.
AACCAGGCCATGAACAGCGCGGTGCGCGAGGTGGCGCGGCGCTACCTTTCCGGGCACAGCCTCACCGAAGGCCTGCTCAACCACATCGAGGTGGCGATCCGCGCCTACGACCCCTGCCTGTCCTGCGCCACCCATGCGCTGGGACAGATGCCGCTGGTGGTCGAACTGGCCGGCGCCGACGGCAGAGTGCTCGACCGGGTGGTGCGTGACTGAATTGCACTGCGCACCCGGCGCCACGCCTGCGCGCGTGGTGGTGTTCGCGATCGGCAACGCCTCGCGCGGCGACGATGCGCTCGGCCCCTTGCTGGCCGAGCGCCTGGAGGCGCTGGATCTGCCGGGCCTGCACCTGGTGAGCGAATTCCAGCTGCAGGTCGAGCATGCGCTGGAGATCGCCGGCGCCGGGCTGGTGCTGTTCATCGATGCGGCGCAGGGCCAGGCCGACGCGCTGCGTTTCACCGAAATCCGCGCGCAGGCCGGGCGTGCGGCGTTCTCGCACGCGCTGGCGCCCGCCGCGGTGCTGGCGGTGTTCGAGCAGGTGGAGGGGGTGGCCGCGCCGCCGGCCTTCGTCCTTGGCGTGGCCGGCGACCGTTTCGAACTCGGCGCCCCGCTGTCGGCGCGCGCTGCGCAGGCCGGCGAAGCGGCCGCGGCCCTGCTGCGCCGCCTGCTCGCCGAACCCGCGGCGGCGCGCTGGCGCGCGTGCCTTACTGTACGCTGAGCTTGGGGAAGAACAGGGCGACGTAGGCGGCCAGGTTCAGTTCGGCCTCTTCGCGGATGCGGCCCAGGCTGCCCGGCGACATCGACAACTGCACCCAGACCGAAGGTTCGACGCGCGCCGCGGCATCCTCGCTCGGCTCGCTGTAGCGGTCGGCACGCACCACCTGCGCGGCGACGTTGAGGATCGCCGCATCGAAGCTGCTCTCGCCGCCCAGGCGCGGGTTGAGCTGCGCCCCGATGGCCTCGGCGAAGCCGTGCGGCAGCTTCCAGTGATCCATCAGCGTGGCGCCCACTTCGGCGTAGTCGCACCCGATCACCCGCCGCTCGGCCTCGTGCAGCGGCTCGCCGCCGTGGTCGGCGCTGCTCTGCGCCTCGAAGGCCAGGTCGGGCACCACCTGATACATCGCCAGGTGGCCCAGGTCGGCCAGCAGGCCCATGACGAACAGGCGTTCGCCGCTGGGCAGGCCGCTGCCGCGCGCGATCGCCCGTGCCGCCAGGCCGCACATTACGCTGCTGCGCCAGAAGCGGTTCATATCCATGTGCTCCGGGCGGATGCCGGTGAACACCGAACTGACGGACATCGCCAGCACCAGGTCATGCACCTGCTGCAGCCCGAGGATCTGCACCGCGCGGCTCACCGTATCCACTTGGCCGCCGTAGCCGTACAGCGCACTGTTGACCACGCGCAGCAGGCGTGCGGTGAGTGCCGGATCGGCCGCCACCAGGCGGCCCACTTCGGTGACCGAGCCGTCCGGTGAGTCGAGTTCGTCGCGGATGCGGTGATACACCGTGGGCAGTGAGACGAGGGCGTCAAGCAGGGAAACGAGTTCCTGGGCCGAGTGCATGAGCGTGTTCCGGATGGCGGTCGTGCGTGATTATGGGCGATTCGCCGGCCCGCGTGAATGCGCACGCGCAAACACCAGCGGTTCGTCGCGCGGCAGCTCGGGCTGCAGGGTGACGTGGTCGATGGCGAAGCGCGCGCGCAGCAGCGCGCGCAGTTCGGCGAGCACCTGCGGCCAGTCTGCGGCGCGGCCCAGCACCACGTGCGCGGAGAGGGCCGGCTTGCGCGAGCCGAGGCTCCAGATGTGCAAGTCGTGCACCGAGCGCACGCCCGGCACGGCGGCCATCGTGGTGCCGACCTCCTCGAGCGAGACCCCCTCCGGCACGCCTTCGAGCAGGGTGTGCACCACCCGGCGCAGCAGCGCCAGCGTCGAGGCCAGGATCAGGCCGCCGATCAGCATGGTCAGCAAGGGGTCGATGGGGGTCCAGCCGGTGGTCTGGATGACGATGCCCGAGACCAGCGCCGCCACCGAGCCGAGCGCGTCGCCCAGCACGTGCAGCAGCGCGCCGCGGGTGTTGAGGTCGGTTTCGCCGCGGGTCAGCAGCCAGGCCACCAGCAGGTTGATCGCGAGCCCGATCAGCGCGACCGCGGTGACCACCCCGCCGGCCACCTCGCGCGGTGCGCCGAGGCGCAGCACCGCATGCCAAGTGAGCAGGCCGACCAGCACCAGCATGAACAGTCCGTTGGCCAGTGCGGCAAGGCTTTCCATGCGATGCAGGCCGTAGCTGTGGCGTGCGCTGGCCGGTGCGCGCGCCAGACGGGCGGCCAGCGCGGCGAGCCCGAGGGCCAGCGCGTCGGTCAGCATGTGGCCGGCGTCGCCGAGCAGCGCCAGCGAGCCGGACCACCAGCCCGCCAGCGCTTCCACCGCGGCAAAGCCCAGGGTGATCGCCACCGCCAGCGGCAGCCAGCGGCTGGCGGCATGCGCGTGGGCATGGTCGTGGGCATGGTCGTGGGCATGCCCGGCGGCGTGGCGCTGCGGGTGTGCGTGCATGGTGCGGCGGGACAGGGCGGAGACAGTGGAGATTATGCGCCGCCCCGCGCCCGCGGTGGGTATGCCGACCTGTCGTCGCCGCCGGTGTGGTCCATAATCAAGCGGTGAAACGGGCCTTGCGGAGTGTGCACGATGAAGACCTCGGTTCGGATCCTCAGCTGGAACATCCAGTGGGGGCGCGGGGCGGATGGTGTTGTAGACCTGCAGCGCACGGCCGCGGCGATCCGCCGGCTGGGCGGTGCGCACGGCGCGGACGTGATCTGCCTGCAGGAGGTGGCGTGCAATTTTCCCGGCCTGCCGGGCGGCGCGCGCGAGGACGAGGCGGCCTGGTTCGCGGCGGCCTTTCCCGCATACGAGGCGGTCTTCGGGCCGGGCATCGACGCGCGCGACGGCGAGGGCGGACGCTCGCGCTTCGGCAACCTGCTCCTGTCGCGCCTGCCGGTGGACCAGGTGTTCCGCCACTTGCTGCCGCGCCCGGTTGATCCGGGGCTGCCGGCCATGCAGCGGGTGTGCGTGGAGGCGGTGGTGGCGGTGCCGTGGGGCTGGCTGCGCGTGATGACCACCCACCTGGAGTACTACTCGCAGCGCCAGCGCCGCGCGCAGATGGACGCGCTGCGCGCGCTGCAGCGCGAAACCGCGGCGCAGGCGGCGCTCGGTACCACCAGCCGCGAGGGCAACCCGGCCTTCGCCGAGCGCCCGCGGCCGGCCTCCGCAGTGCTGTGCGGCGACTTCAACTGCGAACCGGACAGCGCCGAGTATCTCGCCCTGTGCGAGCCGCCGGGCGGCGTGGCGCCGGGCTGGCGCGACGCCTGGCGGATCAGCCGGGGCGATGCGCCGCATACCCCGACGGTCGGGCTGAACGGCGCGGAGTGGCCGGACCGCCCTTACTGCTGCGATTTCTTCTTCGTCACCGCCGACATCGCCATGCTGGTGGGCGGCGTCGAAGTGGACACCGAAACCGCCGCGTCCGACCACCAGCCGCTGCTGCTGACCCTCTCGGTCGGCTGAGCGCTGCCGCAGCCTCGCGCACCTTGTTCCGCCCCCGGCGCCTGCATATATTGACTTGAAGGGGCGCGCGCTGGTGGGCCGCGCGGACGCATTGCAGGACGCCCACAGGCGAAGGCGAGCGGGCGCGAGGCCCGGGGCGGCGATGGAATCCGGCAACGGCGAAGAGGGCGACTACCGCGGGGCACTGGCCGAGGCCTTGGCGCAGCGCGCCGCGACCAGCGAGATCCTGCGCGTGATCGCCGCCACTCACGACGATTTCCAGCCGGTCTTCGAGGTGATCGCGCGTTCGGCGGTGCGCCTGTGCGATGCGCATTTCTGTGCCGTGTTCCGCTACGACGGCGAGCTCATCCACCTGGTCGCCCACGAAGGACTCACCGGGCACCGGCTGGCCACCTGGCTGAAGGCCTTTCCCACGCCGGCCGGGCGCGGCTCGGCGATCGGGCGGGCGATACTGGACGGCACCGTCGCGCAGGTGCCCGACGTCTTTGCGGACGACGAGTATCGCTACCGCGACGTTGCACGTGCGGTGGGGTTTCGTTCAATCGTCGGCGTGCCGCTGCAGCGCGCCGGGCGTCCGGTAGGCGGCATTGCCCTGGCGCGCGCGACCGCGGGCGAGTTGCCGCAGCCCAGGGTGGAGTTGCTCGAGACCTTCGCCGATCAGGCGGCGATCGCCATCGAGAACGTCCGCCTGTTCCGCGAGATCGAGGCGCAGAGCCGACAGCTCGAACTCGCCAGCCGGCACAAGAGCGCCTTTCTCGCCAACATGTCGCACGAACTGCGCACGCCGCTCAATGCCATCATCGGCTTCACGCGCATCGTGCTGCGCCGCTCGCAGGACCGGCTCGACGCGCAGCAGTACGAGAACCTGCAGAAGATCCTGGCGAGCGCCCTGCACCTGCTGTCGCTCATCAACGCCGTACTCGACCTGGCCCGGATCGAGGCCGGGCGGATCGATCTGAAACCCGTGCAGCTGCCATTGGCGCCCCTGCTCGCGCACTGCCTGCGCACCGTGGAATCGCTGGTGGCCGACGATGTCCGGCTGGTGGCGGCATGGCCGGCCGAGTTGCCCATGCTCGAGGCGGACGAGGAGAAGCTGCGCCAGATCCTCATCAACCTGCTCAGCAACGCGGCGAAGTTCACCCCGAGCGGCCGCATCGAGCTGCGCGCGGCCAGCGCGGCGGGCCGCATCGAGATCGCCGTGGCGGACACCGGCATTGGCATCCCGGCGGACAAGTGGGACACCATCTTCGAGGAGTTCGAGCAGCTGCCCGGCGCCGCCGGCGCGAGTGCGGGCAGCGGCCTGGGGCTGGCCATCGCGCGCCGTCTGGCGCGCCTGATGGGGGGCGACATCGGCGTGGACAGCACCCTGGGCGCGGGATCCACCTTTACCCTGCGCCTGCCGCTGGGGCCGCCGCCATGCGCTTGAAGACCGTGCTCGTGGTCGAGGATCTCGAGCTCAACCGTGAGCTGCTGCGCCAGTTGCTGGAAGATGGGTATCGCCTGGCCTTCGCCGCCGACGGCGAGGCGGCGCTGTTGCAGGCCGCAGCGCTCCGCCCCGACCTGATCCTGATGGACCTCTCGCTGCCGCGCATGGACGGCTGGGAGGCCACCCGGCGGCTGAAGGCGGACCCCGCCCTGGCCGGCATCCCCGTGGTCGCGCTCACCGCGCACGCCATGTCAGGTGACGAGGCCGGCGCCCTGGCCTGCGGCTGCGCGGACTTCCTGAGCAAACCGGTGGACGAGGAGCGCCTGTTCGCCACCCTGGAGAAATATCTTGGACGCCGATGCGGCGACCGTGCTGGTCGTCGATGACGAAGCCTGGAACGTCGATCTGCTCGAACAGGAGCTCGGCGCCGCGGGGTATCGCAGCCTCCGGGCGGCCGGCGGGGTCGAGGCCCTGGCGCTGGCCGCGCGGGCGCAACCGGAGCTGATCCTGCTCGACATCCGCATGGCCCGCATGGACGGCTACGAGACCTGCCGCCGGCTCAAGGCGTGCGCGGCGACGCGGGCGATTCCGGTGATCTTTCTCACTGCGCTCGAAGACACCCGCGAGAAGCTGCAGGCCTTTGCCGCCGGGGCGGTGGACTACGTCACCAAGCCCTTCGAGCCCGCCGAGCTGCTGGCGCGCGTGGCGACCCACATCGCCCTGCGGCGCGAGATCGAAGCCCACCGCCGCTCGCGCGCCACCATCCGCGCGCTGGTGGAGGGCGGCCGCGAGGCCGGCGACGGGATGATCGGCGAATCCGCCGCACTGGCGCGGGTGCGCGAGCAGCTCGCGCTGGTGGCGCCCACCGACGCGACGGTGCTGATCCAGGGCGAGACCGGTACGGGCAAGGAACTCGCGGCGCGCGCCCTCCACGCGCACAGCGCGCGCCGCGAGCATCCCTTCATCCGTCTCAACTGCGCGGCGCTGCCGCACGAACTGGTGGAGAGCGAGCTGTTCGGCCACGAGAAGGGCGCCTTCACCGGCGCCGTCGCGCAGCGCCGCGGGCGTTTCGAACTGGCCGACGGCGGCACCCTGTTCCTCGACGAGATCGGCGAGTTGCCCGCCGAGGCCCAGGCCAAGCTGCTGCGCGTGCTGCAGGAAGGCGAGTTCGAGCGCGTCGGCGGCACGCGCGGCCTGCGCGTGAACGTGCGGGTGGTGGCCGCGACCAACCGCAATCTGCGCGCGGAGGTGGACGCCGGGCGTTTCCGCGCCGACCTGTTCTATCGCCTCGACGTCTTCCCGCTCACCCTGCCGCCGCTGCGCGCGCGCGTCGAGGACATTCCGGGCCTGCTGCAGCACTTCGCCGCGCGGACGGCACGCCGCCTCGGCCGTGCCTTCGACGGGCTCGCGCCGGCCTTCGTGGAGCGCGCATGCGCCTATGCGTGGCCGGGCAACATCCGCGAGCTGGAGAATCTGGTCGAGCGCGCGCTGATCCTGTCGCGCGGCGGTCCGCTCGATCCGGGCGCACTGCTCGCGCCGGCGGATGTACCCGCCGCTGCGCGCCCGTGCAGCCTGCAGGACGTGGAGCGTGCGCATATCCGCCGGGTGCTGGACGAGACGGGCGGGCGCATCGAAGGCGAGGCGGGCGCCGCAGCGCGCCTCGGCCTCAACCCGAGCACCCTGCGCGGGCGAATGCGCAAGCTGGGCATGCGCCGCGACGGGTGAGGCACTCCGGCCGCCCGGCGCGGACCGGAATGGATCGCCCGGCGGCCTCGCCCGGGCGCGCGACGCCGCCGGATCCGGCGGCCGCGAGGGGGCGCCCCGCCACATTTGACGGGGTGTCCGTGCGATACCCCACGGTGTGTCCGCGTCGGGCGCGTAAGGCAATGATTCGCAAGTCCTTTTGCGGTGCGCCCGGGCCGGCACGGATGATGCACCGTGTGTCCTGCCAGGCGGGACACCCCATCCCCCGGCATCCCGGAAGGAGAACAAAATGAAACGCGAATCCACACCCGACACCGTCTTCCGCAAGCACGCCGCGCTGCTCGCGCTGGCGATCGTACTGGCCGCGAGTGCCGGCGCGCAGGCCCAGGACCGTAACGGTGCGCCGGTCGGCACGGGGCAGGGCAGCATCGAGGAACTGGAGCGGGACTACTGGATCTGCGACCACGCCGCGAGCACCGCCTTTCTGGACGCGGGCACGGCGGCAGGCTGCAGCCTGATCAGCGAAACCCTGAAGCGGCGCAAGTTCAACGACGACTTCGCGGCCATGCTGGCGTGGTGGCGTGCGAACAAGGCGGCGCGCCACGCGGCGCTCGCAGCGCCGTCGCATGCCCGAACGGGACTTTGAGCGACAGCCGGCGACGGGCACGGGGCGTAGCCGCCACCGGCCCGCGCGGGGCTGCCCGTCTCAACTGCGGGCGGGCCAGGGTTCGACCAGATCGCGGTAGGCGTGCCAGCTGGCGTGCCCGATGATGGGCATCAGCACGACCAGGCCGACGTGGAAGCTGAGGAAGCCGACCAGGGTCAGGGTGACGATGGCGCAGGCCCAGACGATCATCGCGCCCGGGTTGCGCGCCAGCGCGCCGACGCTGGCCAGCATTGCGGTGATCGCGTCCTGGTCGCGGTCGAGCATCATCGGGATGGAGACCACGCTCACCGCGAACACGATGGCGGCGAAGATCAGGCCCACGCCGAAATACACCAGCAGGAACTCCATGTTCTCCATCGCCAGCACCTGGCCGAGGAAGCCGGCGAGGTTGGGCATCTCGTTGGTGTAGAACAGCGCGAAGATCACCAGCGAGGCGCGCGCCCAGACCAGGAACACCACGCCGAGCACCACCGCGAAGATACCGATGTTGCCGGCATTGCGGCGCCACACGGTGAGGGTGGGGGCGAGCGAGCAGCCTTCGTTGCGCTCGTGGCGCCGGCTGATCTCGTACAGTCCCATGGCGAGGAAGGGGCCGAGCAGCAGGAAGCCCGAGGTGAGCGCCGAGGTGTACTCGTAGGCGTGCTGGAACACCATGGTGATCAGCAGCCCCATTCCGGCAAAGCAGAAGCCGTAGAACAGGCTGGGGATGGGGCAGGACCTGAGGTCGTCCAGCCCGCGTGCGAGCCATCGGAGCGGCGCGCCGGCGCCCACCTCGCGTATCGTCGGAAACGCCAGGTCGGTTGCCAGCACGCCTTCGGCCTGGCGCTCCATGAGGCGCGCGTTGGCGCCCGGCAGCCACAGCCCGGGCGAGGCGCTGGCGCCCAGATGGCCGGCCGGCGTGTAGGACCACTGGTTG
>JAUVWV010000383.1 GCA_030603925.1 Thauera sp.
CGGGCGATCTCGGCCTCGCGGTGGACCAGTTCGAGTTCACCGAAGAAGCCGGCGGCGGTGTCCACCGACAGCGCGGCGAGCTGGTGCAGGCCACGCTCACGGAAACGCACCGCGCGCGCCACCGGGTTGAGGCGCGCACCGGCACAGCTCGGGCAGGGTTCGTCGGTCGCCGCGTCGGCTTCGCCCAAGTCGAGCGCATCTGGGTCCTCGACCTTGGCCGCCAGCTTCAGCCCGGTGCCGTAGCAGTCCGGGCACCAGCCGTGCTTGGCGTTATAGGAGAACAGGCGCGGGTCGGGCTCCGGGAAGCTGGTGCCGCAGCACGGGCAGGCACGCAGCGTGGAGAAAGTAATCGGGGTGGCGCCAAGCTTGCCGAGCTCCAGCACCTTCATGACCCCCTTGCCGTGCTCCAGGGCCTCGGCGAGCTGGGCGCGCAGCGTGGCCTCCTGCGCCGTACCGACCACCACCATGCCCACCGGCAGGTCGATGTCGTGCTCCTTGTAGCGGTCCAGGCGCGGCCACTTGGTGGTCGGCAGGTAGTCGCCGTCGACGCGCAGCTGGGTGTAGCCCTTGCCCTTCGCCCAGCGCGCCAGCTCGGTGTACAGGCCCTTGCGGTTCACCACCAGGGGGGCGAGCAGCTCCACCGAGCGGCCGTCGAAGTCGCGCAGGATCTGCGCGGCGATGGCCTCGAAGCTCTGCGGGGTGACCGGCACCTCGCAGGTCGGGCAGTACTGGGTGCCGAGCTTGGTGTACAGCAGGCGCAGGAAGGGGTGGATCTCGGTCAGCGTGGCCACCGTGCTCTTGCGCCCGCCGCGGCTGGTGCGCTGTTCGATGGCCACCGTGGGCGGAATGCCGAACAGGCCGTCCACGTCCGGCCGGCTGGAGGGCTGGACGAACTGGCGGGCGTAGGCGTTGAGCGATTCCAGGTAGCGGCGCTGGCCTTCGCCGAAGACGATGTCGAAGGCCAGCGTGGACTTGCCCGAGCCGGACAGGCCGGTGACCACGGTAAAGCGGTCGCGCGGAATCTGCAGGCTGATGTTCTTCAGGTTGTGCTCGCGGGCGTGGCGGATATCGATAGCCGGCGCGGCCACCGGGCGATAGGTGGCGCGCGCTTCGGCGGCCCCGGGCGTGGTCTGCGAACGGGTTTCAGCGAGCGCGGCGGCGTAGTCGCGCAAGGCGGCAGCGGTATGCGAGGACGGATGCGCGCGTACCACGTCCGGCGCGCCTTCGGCGACGACATGCCCACCGCCCTCGCCGCCTTCGGGGCCGAGGTCGATCAGCCAGTCGGCGGCGGCGATCACGTCCAGGTTGTGCTCGATGACCACCAGCGAATGGCCGGCTTCCAGCAGGGTGTCGAAGGCGCCGAGCAGGGTGGCGACGTCCTCGAAGTGCAGGCCGGTGGTGGGTTCGTCGAACAGGAACAGCAGGCCGGGCGCGCCGGCCTCGGCGGCCTTGCGCCGGGCGCCTTTCTTCTGTGCGGCGTCGGCCAGATGGCCGGCGAGCTTGAGGCGCTGGGCCTCGCCGCCGGACAGCGTGGGCACCGGCTGGCCAAGGCGCAGGTAGTCGAGGCCGACCTCCACCAGCGGAGCGAGCGCGGCATGCACCTTGGGCTGGTCGGCGAAGAAATCGAGCGCCTCGCGTACGGTGAGTTCCAGCACGTCCGCCACCGACTTGCCGCGCCATTGCAGTTCCAGCACCTGCGGGCGGTAGCGTTTGCCGTCGCAGTCCGGGCAGCGCAGCCAGACGTCGGAGAGGAACTGCATCTCGACGTGCTCGAAGCCGGAGCCGGTGCAGGTCGGGCAGCGTCCGTTGCCGGCGTTGAAGCTGAAGGTGCCGGGCGAGTAGCCGCGCTGCTTGGCTTCCGGCAAAGCGGCGAACAGGTTGCGGATCGGGTCCCAGGCGCCGACGTAGCTCACCGGGTTGGAGCGCGAGCTCTTGCCGATCGGCGATTGGTCGACCATCACCACCCCGGCGATGTGCTGCAGGCCGTCGATGGCATCAAAGGCGC
>JAUVWV010000388.1 GCA_030603925.1 Thauera sp.
GCCGCCCGGTCCTTGCGATTGGCGGCGGAGACGCCCTCCTCCACCCGGCCCTCACTCCTCGTCCAGCGCCTGGAAGCGCGCGGCCAGATGGTCGACCAGCGCGCGCACCGCCGGCAGCAGGCAGCGGCGCGAGGGATAGACCGCATGGATGATCTCGCGGCGCGGCGCCCAGGCGGGCAGCACATGGACGAGCCGCCCGGCCTCGACGTCCTCGCCCACCATCAGGCGCGGCAGCTGCACCACGCCCACGCCGGCACACGCCGCCGCGCGCAGCGCCACCATGTCGCTGGTGATGTAGCGCGGCTGGTGCCGCAGCGTGGCCTCCTCACCATTCGGGCCGAACAGGGTCCACACATGCTCTTCCTGCGGCGGACCGAGCGACAGGCTGGGCCAGGCGGCCAGTTCCGCCGGATGCGCAGGACTGCCCTGGCGCGCGCGCAGCGCCGGGCTGGCCACCAGGCACTGCCCGCGGTCGGAGAGCACGCGCAGCACCAGCTCGCTGTCCGGCAAGGGCGGCGGACGCACGCGGATCGCCAGGTCCATGCCCTCGCTGACCGGCGACACCCGGCGGTTGGTCGCCTCCAGCTGCACCTTGACCCGCGGGTGGGCCGCGAGAAACTCCGCCAGCATGCGCCCCACATGCGCATGCAGCAGCGCGATCGGGCAGCTCAGGCGCACCGTCCCGGAAGGCTCGGCGCGGGTCGCCTCGATCGCCTCGCGCGCCGCTTCGGCCTCGACCAGCATCGCCCGGCAGTGCTCGTAGAAGGTCCGGCCCAGCTCGGTCACCGAGAAATGCCGGGTGGAACGGTTCAGCAGGCGGGCGCCCAGGCCTTCCTCGAGCAAGGCGATGCGGCGGCTGAGCTTGGACTTCGGCACCCCGAGCGCCCGCCCGGCCGCGGCAAAGCCGCCGTTCTCGACCACGCGGGCGAAATAGTAGAGGTCGTTCAGATCCTGCATGGAGAACTCCGCCTGAGTTGTTTTTCAGCCGCCATTGTTCCATTTATAGAACGCTGCATGCGGAGTTTGCAGTCTTCCCGCCGACCTTCCGGGCGCCTAAAGTTACCGGAACCGAACCCGAAGCGCCGTAGCGTCTCACGCCGGCATCGGGCGGTTTCCCCAACACAAGAGAAGGAGCAGATCATGAGCAAACCCTACGTGCGCCTGGACAAGAACAACGCCGCCGTGCTGCTGGTCGACCACCAGGCCGGCCTGCTGTCCCTGGTGCGCGACATCGACCCGGACCGTTTCAAGAACAACGTGCTGGCGCTGGCCGATTCGGCCAAGTATTTCGGCCTGCCCACCATCCTCACCACCAGCTTCGAGGACGGCCCCAACGGCCCGCTGGTTCCCGAGCTCAAGGCCACCTTCCCCGAGGCGCCCTACATCGCCCGCCCCGGCCAGATCAACGCCTGGGACAATGCGGACTTCGTCGCCGCGGTGAAGGCCACCGGCAAGAAGCAGCTCATCATCGCCGGCGTGGTCACCGAGGTCTGCGTGGCCTTCCCGGCGCTCTCCGCCCTGGAGGAAGGTTATGAGGTCTTCGTGGTCACCGATGCCTCGGGCACCTTCAACGAGCTCACCCGGCAGTCCGCCTGGGAGCGCATGTCCGCCGCCGGCGCGCAGCTGATGACCTGGTTCGGCGTGGCCTGCGAACTGCACCGCGACTGGCGCAACGACGTCGAAGGCCTCGGCGCACTGTTCTCCAACCATATTCCCGACTACCGCAACCTGATCACCAGCTACACCACGCTCAAGGGCGGCGCCTGAGCGACCAGCCCGGCAAGCAACTGCCGTTTGGGCCGAGCTTGCCGGGCGTGGCGCGCATCGGAACCTAGCGCGCACGCCCAGAAGCATGGAACCCCTAGTAGGAGCGGCCTTGGCCGCGATGGCGGCGCACGCTCCCTCGCAGTCCAATCGCGGCCAAGGCCGCGCC
>JAUVWV010000069.1 GCA_030603925.1 Thauera sp.
GCGACGCGCGTCGACCACGTCGAACCAGTATTCGCGGCAGGGGTTCAGGGTGTGGAGTTGCACATCCACCACGCGTGCGAGTTCGCGCAGCATGTCCAGATAGAGCGGCGGCAGGGCCGGCAGGGCGACCACGTGGATGCGCTGCGGCAGGCCGACGGCGGCCAGCTGCGCGGCGTCCATGCCGCCCACTGCGCGCAGGAAGGCCGCCGCCGGGTGCTCGCGGCGCTGCGGCATGTCTGCCTGGATGCGGCGCCACAGCTCGCCCTGCCAGGCCTCGTCGGCACGCTGCGTGTCGTTCGCCGCACGCCCGGCGAGCGCACTGCGCCCTTCGCTCCATGCCGCCAGCCAGCGCGGGCGGTAGGGGAGGTAGTGGTCGAACACCCGCGCAATGCGCTCGGCCAGCTCGAAACGCATGCGCGCATCGGCCGCCTGCAGGTAGTGCACCAGGCGCGGATGGGCGGCCACCCAGGCGCCCGCCGGGCGGGCGCCATCGAGCAGGCCGTGGATGCGCCAGGCGAGCAGCGCCGGGGCGTAGGGCGAACGCTCCCCGACGTCGCCCACCACGCGGCCGATCTGCCGCCACAGCCACTGCGCGAGGAAGTCGAAGCTGAGGTCGGCGGCCACGCCTTCGCGCTGCGCCACCGCCAGTTCGATGCAACGCCGGATCGCGCTGTTGGGCACCACCAGCTCGCGCTGCCCGAACGGCCCGGGACGCTCCTCGGCCAGGCGCTCGAGCAGGCCGTCGAGCAGGATCTCGAAACGGTTGGAGAAGGTGACGGAGAACATGCCGGGATGATCCCCGAAGGGCGTCGCGCTGTGAAGCGCCGCAGCACGCCCGTGCGCCCCTTGTGCGCCGCGGACGGATCACGTCTAATGCCGTGGTGGTATGCAGGCACACGACTACAGCCTTGCCAGGAGAATGGGCATGACCGAGATCACCATCGTCGACCAACGCGAAAAGGCCAACAAGACCGTCACCACCCTCATCTACGCCCTGTACGCGGCTTCGCTGGTGATCGGCATCACCGGCCTGGTGGCGATCGTGATGAACTACGTGAAACGCGGCGAAGTGGCCGGCAGCTGGCTGGAAAGCCATTTCCGCTGGCAGATCCGCACCTTCTGGTTCAGCCTGCTGTGGGCCGTGGTCGGCGCCATCACGGCGATCCTGGTGGTCGGCTGGTTCATTCTGATCGCCGACCTGGTGTGGTTCATCTACCGCATCGTCAAGGGCTGGCTGCGCCTGAACGACAACAAGCCGATGTACGCCGACTGAGACCGGCCGGGCCGCGCCGGGCCCGGCGCCCCGCTCAGTGCGCAGGCGGGCGGTGGTCGTGCCCGCAGCCGCAGTCTTCGCCGGCGCGCGGCGGCACCGGGTCGAAACCGCCGGGGTGCCACGGGTGGCAGCGCAGGATGCGGCGCAGCGCGAGCCAGGCGCCCTTGAGCACGCCGTGCGTGTCGAGCGCCTCCAGCGCGTAGTGCGAGCAGGTGGGGTAGAAGCGGCAGCGCGGGCCGAGCAGCGGGCTGATGAACAGCTGGTAGCCGCGGATCAGCCCGCGCAACAGCAGGCGCAGCGGATTCATCAGGCGGCCTCGGCAGCCGGCGCCTGGCCGGCGAGGCTGGCGAGGATCACCTCCACCTCGCTCTTCGGCAGATCGCGCACGATGAACACCAGCCGGCTGCGGCGGTCGGCACAGGGCCCGCTGGCGGGCCATGCGGGCAGGCTGGAAGGCGGATAGGCGACGTGCTGCACGCACTGCACGACGCGCGGCAGTGGATCGCCCTCGACGTTGAGCAGACCCTTCACCCGCAGGATGCGCTCGCCATAGACCTGCAGGATGAGCCCGAGCGCATCGGAGAAGCCGTACCACTGCAGCGGCTCGTCGAAGCGGATGACATAGCTGCTCACCCCCTCGTCATGACGTTGCGGGGGTGCGGCCGGGCGCGCCGGGGCCGCGCCCTTGCGCCAGGCCATGGGGGCAGCGCGCGCGGCACGCGCGGCCTCGGCATGGCGCGCCTTTTCCTCGCCCAGCCAGGCGGCCACGTCCGGCAGCTTGCCGGCCGGGTCGTACAGGCCGCAGCCGAACAATGCATCCACCCCGCCTTCGGCCGGCACGCCGCCGCGCACCTCGATCTGCGGCGCGCCGGGATTGAGTTCGGCCAGGCGCGCGGCAAGCGCACCAAGCGCCGCAGTGTCCGCCAGATCGCACTTGGTGAGCAGCAGGCGGTCGGCCATCGCCACCTGGCGCAGCGCTTCGCGGTGGGCGCCAAGCTGCGCCAGCGCATGCGTGGTGTCTACCGCCACCACGACCCCGTCGCAACGGTAGCGCTCGGCGATGAAGGGCTCTTCCATCAGGGTGTGGATCACCGGGGCCGGGTCGGCCAGGCCGGTGGTTTCGATCAGCACCCGGCTCACCGGGGGGATCTCGCGGCGCAGCGCGCGCATGAAGAGGTTCTTCAGCGCCTTCACCAGGTCGCCCTGCACGCTGCAGCACACGCAGCCGGAATCGAGCAGCACCAGGGTGTCGTCGACCTTCTCGACCAGCAGGTGGTCGACGCCGACCTCGCCGAACTCGTTGATCAGCACCGCGGCGCTGTCCAGTCCGGGCTGGCCGAGCAGCCAGTTCAGCAGGGTGGTCTTGCCGGCGCCGAGAAAGCCGGTGAGGACGGTGACCGGGATGCGCCGCCCGGCATCGGCCGGCGGCGCGCTCCCGGCGGGTACATCAGCCGCCATGCATCTTCTTCAGCTTCTCGCGCCGCTCCTGGGCTTCCAGGCTGAGCGTGGCGGTGGGACGGGCGAGCAGGCGGCCGATGCCGATCGGTTCGCCGGTTTCCTCGCACCAGCCATAGTCGCCGGCGTCGATGCGGGCAATGGCTTCCTCGATCTTCTTCAGCAGCTTGCGCTCGCGATCGCGCACGCGCAGCTCCAGGGTGTGCTCCTCTTCCACGCTGGCGCGGTCGGAAGGGTCGGGCGTAGCCTCGCTCTCCTGCAGGTGCGTGGTGGTCTCGTGCGCGTTCTCCAGCAACTGGTTCATCTCTTCTTCCAGCCTGTTGCGGAAGAAGGCCAGCTGGGCCGGCGACATGTAGTCGTCGGCGGAGGCCGCGAGCATTTCCTGCTCGGTCGGCAGGGTGGTGGCGGTGGCGTTCATCCTTGCTCCCTTCTCGATACGTTTGGTCGTTGTTCCGCGCGATGCCATCGGCGCGCCGCAGGACCGGGACGCACCATCAATTCCGGCATTGTAACGGCAGCAACGCCCGGCGGGGCAGTTCGCCGATGCTGCGCTGCGGATCAGTCCACCGGCATAGCAGGAAAGGCCTCTTCGACGAGTTCACCGAGCACGCGCACGCCACGCTCGATGCGCTCGGCCGGAACGGTGACGAAGGCCAGGCGCAAGGTGTTGCAGGCCGCCTCGCCGACGTGGAAGGCGGCGCCGGGCACGAAGGCGACGTTGCGCTCGATCGCGCGCTGCAGCAGGGCGCCGGCATCCATCCCGGCCGGCAGGGTGACCCAGATGAACATTCCGCCCTGCGGACGGTTCCAGCGCACCCCGGCGGGCATGCAGCGCGCCAGCGCTGCCAGCATGGCCTCGCACTGCGCGGCGTACAGCGCGCGCACCGCGCCGAGGTGCTGCTCGAGCAGGCCCTCGCGCACGCTCTCATAGGCCAGTACCTGCACCAGGGTGGGGCTGTGCAGGTCGGCCGCCTGTTTGGCCTGCGCGAGCTTGCGCGCGAGCGGCGGCGGGGCGATCAGGTAGCCCAGACGCAGGCCGGGCGCCAGCACCTTGGAGAAGCTGCCGAGGTACACCACGCCGTCCGGATGCATCGACAACAGCGACGGCAGCTGCGCGCCGTCATAGGCCAGGTCGCCGTAGGGATCGTCCTCCACCAGCAGTACGCCCAGTTCGCGCGCACGCTCGACCAGCGCCCGGCGGCGCGCCAGCGGCATGCGCCGCCCGGTGGGATTCTGGAAGTTGGGCTGCGCGTAGAGGAAACGCGCGCCCTGCGCCTGTGCGGCGTCCAGGGCCTCCGGCACGGGGCCGTCGTCATCCGAGCGCAGCGCACGGAACAGCGGCTCGTACAAGGAGAAGGCCTGCAGCGCACCGAGATAGGTGGGCGTCTCCACCAGCACCGCGCTGCCCGGGTCGATCAGCACCTTGCCCAGCAGATCGAGCGCCTGCTGCGAGCCGGTGGTGATCAGCACGCGCTCGGCCGCCACGCCGTGGCGCGCGGCGATCCACTCGCGCAGCGGCGCGTAACCCTCGGTCGGGCCGTACTGCAGGGCCGCCTCCGCGTGGCGGGCGAACACCCGTACCGCCGCACGTGCCAGCGCATCGACCGGAAAACTGGCCGGCGAAGGCAGCCCGCCGGCAAAGGAGATCACCTCCGGACGCTCGGTGACCTTGAGAATCTCGCGGATCGCGGAACTGCTCAGCGCACTGGCGCGGCGGGAGAAGGGAATGTTCATGGCGGCGGCACCCCGGGGCGGAAACGACGGAAGAAAGCTTCCAGACTAGGACAAAGGTATCGAAGCGTACCGGTACAATTCAGCACACAATCCGGGAAACTGGCCCGGTCGGCGGCACCGGCCTTGCCGCAGCGCGTTCCGGCTTAGAATGTGCCCATGAATACCCTGCTCCGCCCCCTCGCCGCGGCCTGCGCGCTGGCCGCCGCCGCGCCCGCCCTGGCCGATGCCGACTTCGCCCGCTGCCTGTCCGAACTGCGCGCCCAGGCGCCGGCCAAGGGCGTGGCCACCGCCACCTTCGACCAGCACACGCAGGCGCTCGCGCCGGACATGGCGGTGGTCGGCTTTCTCGACGCGCAGCCCGAATTCACCACCGCGATCTGGGACTACCTGGCCGGCCTGGTGGACGAGGAGCGCGTGGCCGACGGCCAGGCGATGATGCGCGAATGGGCCGACACGCTGGCCGCCATCGAGGCGCGCTACGCCGTCGACGCCGCCGCCGTGGTGGCGGTGTGGGGGGTGGAGAGCAACTACGGACGCAACTTCGGCCGTCGCCCGCTGGTGCAGTCGCTCGCCACGCTGTCCTGCTTCGGGCGCCGCCAGCCCTTCTTCCGCGGCGAGTTCTTCACCACGCTGCAGATCCTGCAGGACGGCCACGTGGACCCCGCGCAGCTCACCGGCTCGTGGGCCGGCGCCTTCGGCCACACCCAGTTCATGCCCTCCACCTTCATGCGCCTGGCGGTCGATTTCGATGGCGACGGGCGGCGCGACCTGGTGGGCAGCGTGCCCGACGCGCTGGCCTCCACGGCCAACTTCCTCGCCCGCGCGGGCTGGCAGCACGGCCGCGCGTGGGGCATCGAAGTGCGCCTGCCGGCTGGTTTCGAGGCCGCCCAGGCCGGGCGGCGCAACAAACGCAGCCTCACGCAATGGCAGGCGGCCGGGCTGAGCCGCGCGGACGGCAGCCCGCTGCCCGCGGGCAATGACACGGCCGGACTGATCCTGCCGGCGGGCGTCGACGGGCCGGCCTTCCTCACCCTGCGCAACTTCGACGCACTGTTCAGCTACAACGCGGCGGAGAGCTACGCGCTGGCCATCGCCCACCTCTCCGACCGCCTGCGTGGTGGCGCCGCGAACTTCCACACCGCGTGGCCGACCGACGACCCCGGTCTGTCGCGCGCCGAGCGCCGCGAAGTGCAGCGCCTGCTGATCGCTCGCGGCTACGAGATCGGCGAGGTCGACGGCCTGCTCGGCACCAACACCCGGCGCGCCATCGCCGACCTGCAGCGCCAGCTCGGCCTGGAGCCCGACGGACGCGCCGGCCGCCGCCTGCTCGAACTGCTGCGCCGCCCCGGCTGAGCCGCGCCGGCGGCGCAGCGCCATCCACGATCAACCGCTTCATCACAGCCCATCCCGCCATGACCCTGAACATCGAACTCGTTTCGGACTTCGTCTGCCCCTGGTGCTTCCTCGGCAAGCTGCGTCTCGACAAGGCGATCGCCGAACTGCGCGCCGAGCGGCCCGGCCTGGACGTCCGGGTGAACTGGCTGCCCTTCTTCCTCAACCCGGACACGCCGGCCGCCGGCGAGCCTTACCGCGCCTTCCTGGAAGCCAAGTTCGGCGGCCCGCGCGGCGCCGACGCCGTGCAGGCGCAGGTGGCCGAGGCCGCCGCGGACGACGGCCTGAGCTTCGCCTTCGAACGCATCCGCACCCGCCCCAACACCCTCAAGGCGCACCGCCTGTGCTACCGCGCGCAACGCCTGGGCAACACCCCGGCGCGCATCCAGGCGCTCACCACGGCCCTGTTCGCCGCCCACTTCCAGCAGGGCCTGGACATCGGCAACAACACGGTACTGGCCGACCTGGCGGTGGCCGCGGGTGGCGAACGGCGTGACGAAGTGCTGGAATACCTCGAGGGCAACGAGGACGCTGCGGCGGTCAAGCGCATGGCCGCCGGCATCCGCCAGCAGGGTGTGGACAGCGTGCCCTTCTTCATCCTCAACCGGAAGTTGGGCGTGGCCGGCGCCCAGTCGGCCGCGGTGCTCGGCGCGGCCATCCTGCAATCGCTCGGCGAAGGAGGCCAGGCATGAACACACTCGCCATCGTCACCGGCGCCGGCAGCGGGATCGGCGCCGCGCTCAGCGAACGCCTGGTGCAGCGCGGCTGCACGGTGCTGGCCATCGGGCGGCGCGCCGCCCCGCTGCAGGCGCTGGCCGAGCGCCACGCCGGCCAGGTGGAAACGCTGGCGCTCGACGTCGGCGCGGCGGACGCCCCGGCACGCCTGCTGGCCGCGCTCGCCGGCCGCGCACCGGCCTTCGTGGTGCACAACGCCGCAGTGCTCGGCCCGGCCGGCCCGCTCGCCACACTGGAACGCGAGGCCTTCCGCCAGCACTGGGAAACCAACCTGCTCGCCCCGCTCTTCCTCACCCAGGCGCTGCTGCCGGTGCTCGCCGCGGGTGCGCGGATCCTGCACGTCTCGTCCGGAGCCGCGCACCATGCGCTGTCCGGCTGGGGGCCGTACTGCATCTCCAAGAGCGCCCTGCACATGCTCTACCAGTGCTGGCGCGAGGAGCTGCGCGAACGCAACATCCTGGTCGGCAGCGCCCGCCCGGGGGTGGTCGACACGCCCATGCAGGCCGAGATCCGCGCCCTCGACGAGACCGCCTTCCCGGACGTGGACGCCTTCCGCAAGCTGAAGGAAAACGGCCAGCTCACCACGCCCGAGACGGTGGCGCGCTTCTTTGCCTGGCTGCTGCTCGACGCGGACGCCGCGCAGTTCCGCGAGCACGAGAACGACATCCGCGACGCGGAGCTGGCCACACGCTGGCAGGGCGGCTGATCGCGGCCAAGGCCGGCACCCCGCGTGACAGGAGCGGGCTTGCCCGCGATGACGGCGTTCGTTTTTCCGCAGGCCGCATCGCGGCCAAGGCCGCTCCTACCAGACGGTTACCCGCCCCTGCGGCTCACAGCGCGCGCAGCAACAGCCACGCCAGCAGGGAAAGCAACACGGTGCTGGCAAACGGAAAATGGTAGGCTCTGCCGCGCAGGCGGAACGCCAGGTCGCCGGGCAGGTGGCCCAGGCGCAGGCCGCCGGCGCCGCGCGGACGCAGGAAGCCGGCCAGCAGCACAACCAGCAGGACCACGACAAACCACTTGAGCATCGGGCTCTCCGCCGGCAAAACCGGCATTAGACCCGGCGCCCACGCACAAGGCAAATGCCGCCGGCCGACCGCCGCGGCCGGCCGCGAGAGACGCACACCGACGCATGATCACCCTGTACACCTGGGGCACCCCCAACGGCCGGAAGATATCCATCGCCCTTGAAGAGCTCGGTCTGGACTACCAGGTCCGCAACGTCGATATCCCCCGCGGCGCGCAGTTCGCCGCGGACTTCCTCGCGGTCAATCCGAACAACAAGATCCCCGCGATCACCGACAGCAACGGGCCGGACGGCGCACCGATCGACCTGTTCGAGTCCGGCGCGATCCTCATCTACCTCGCCGAGAAGACCGGCCGCCTGCTGCCCGCCACGCCGCGCGAGCGCTACGAAACCCTGCAGTGGCTGATGCTGCAGATGGGCGGCGTCGGGCCGATGCTCGGCCAGGCACACCACTTCCGCCGCTTCGCACCGGAACCGCTGCCCTACGCCATCGAGCGCTACACCAGCGAAGCGGCGCGCCTCTACGGAGTGCTGGACACCCGCCTCGCGGGACGCGACTGGCTGGCCGGCGGGCAGTACTCGATCGCCGACATCGCCACCTTCCCGTGGATCGCCCGGCATGACTGGCAGGGCATGGATCTGGCCCGTTTCCCCAACCTCCGGCGCTGGTTCGACACCATCGCCGCGCGCCCGGCCGTGCAGCGCGGCATGGAGATTCCCCGATGAACACCAACCGCTTCGGCGACCTCGAAGTCCTCTGCCACGCCCCGCGCGGCGCGCAGATACGCCCCACGCCGCTGCTCTTCGTGCATGGCGCCTACGCCGGCGCCTGGTGCTGGGACGAGCACTTCCTGCCCTGGTTCGCCGCACAGGGCTGGACGAGCTATGCGCTGTCGCTCTCCGGCCACGGCGCCAGCCGGCGCGGCCACGCGCTGGACGCCTTCTCCATCGATGACTACGTCGGCGATCTCGCCGAGGTGATCGCCAAGCTGCCCGAACCGCCGGTGCTGATCGGCCATTCGATGGGCGGCATGGTGGTGCAGAAGTACCTGGAGCGGGGCGACGCACCCGGCGTCGTGCTGCTCTCGGCCGTACCGCCGCAGGGCCTGATGGGCTCGGCGATGGGCCTGATGTTCAAGAAGCCCAACCTGCTGGTCGATCTCAACCGCATCATGGGCGGCGGCAGCCCACAACTCGAAAGCCTGCGCGAGGCGCTGTTCCACCAGCCCATCGAGCAGGAGACCCTGCTGCGCTACTACCGCCTCAGCCAGCCCGAGTCGCACCGCGCGATCTGGGACATGACGCTGTTCAACCTGCCGCGCCCCGCGCTGATGCACCGCCCGCCGATGCTGGTGCTGGGTGCCGAGCACGACCACCTGATCCCGCCGGACCAGGTGATGATGACCGCCGCCACCTACGGCCGCCAGGCCGAGATCCTGCCCGGCCTGGGCCACGGCATGATGCTCGAGCGCGACTGGCCGCTGGTGGCCCGGCGCATTGCCGACTGGCTGCTCGAACGCGACTTGTGAGCGCCACGCGGACGTGACAAAGGTCCGCATCAGGGTTCTTCCCTACTGGCCGCAGCCCCGCCATGCCGCCATGATCGAAGCAGGAGCCCCGCTCCGGGCGCTCCACCAGCAATGCCGGTCGTTCAAGTTCGGCGCTTTCCGGCCGTTATAGGACTCATCGGACAGCCCGTCCGACCAGCGTTGCGGAGGCCATCATGGTGATCGTCATGGACATGAGCGCAGGCAAACCTGCTGCCGTCGAACCGGCGGCCTACGACGACGAAGTGCTCAACGCCAACTGGCTGCCCCAGCCGGAAGTGGCCCTGCAACTGCAGGAGCACGTCTTTGAAGAGCCCGGGCGCATGCCGCCGCCGGAAGATGTGGAGGCCTTCCTGGAAGCGATATACCGCAACCAGGAATAGGCTGCGCAGCCCCGCGGCGGGTCGGCAAAACCCGGATTCGCAGGCGTTTTACGTCTCTGCTCGGGGCATCGTGCGCCGTCCGTCGGCGCGATCATGGAAACCGGGCGCACTGCGCGGCAGCCTGAGCCGCGCGGCGCACCGACGCCAGACGGAGACTTCATCATGGACAGGACGCATCTGGACCTCGTCGACGGCGATCGTCGCCACGACACGGGACGCCACTGGAACGGCGGCATCGAGCAGGCGGTGAGCCACGCCATCCGCGCCGGCTACCGCATCGGCCGGCGGGTGCACATCGGCCGCGTGGCCGGGCGCATCGTCGGCTACAACATCGGCGCCTACGGGCGCTACTGCGGCGCCAGCTATCCGCTGCTGGTAAAGACCGAATTCGGCATCGCCAAGTGCAGCCTGCGCGAGGTCGGCGCGGCCTGAACGCCGCGCCCCTGCGGCGCCCTACAGGGTGTGCAGGCGGTCGCCGCGCACGAAACCCTGCAGGGGCTCGGCCATGCCGCGGCCGACCGCGAGCACCTTGAACAGCTCACCCATTTCCTGCGGCGCCGTCAGGCGCTGCACCGCACGCGCCGCACGGATATAGCCCGCGCTCTCCTGCGGCCCGCGGCGCGCCAGGCACTCCAGCACCCCGCAGTTGAACAGAAACTGCGCCTGGCTGGTATAGCCGTACACCTCCAGTCCGGCATCGAAGGCCGCTTCGGCCACGGCGGTGAAATCGACGAAGCTGGTGATGTCGTTCAGCCCCGGCCACAGGAAAGGGTCGCCGTGCGCGTGGTGACGGTAGTAGCACAGCAGCGTGCCGCCGGAACGCGACGGCAGGTAGTACTCGGCACGCGGATAGCCGTAGTCCACCAGCAGCAGCGCGCCGGCCTGCAGCCGCGCGGCCCATTCGGCCACCCAGGCGCCGCCGGCCAGATTGATCTCGGTGACGTACTCGCCCTCGGCCGGGCAAGGCAGTTCCAGCGCCTGGGCCGCCGCGCGCACGGCGCCGCCGGCCGGCGTGTCCGCCCAGCGCAGCGCGCCGGCACCATCCAGCGCCACACCACGCTCGAACAGCCCCTCGGCACGCTGCACCACCAGGTGCACCGGCATCACGTCGAGCACCTCGTTGGCCACCAGCGCACCGCTGAAGGCCTCCGGCAGCGTGTCCAGCCAGCGCACCCGCGACGCCAACTGCGGCACCTTCTCCGCCAGGGTGTCGAACTGGCGCGCGCGCAGCTCGCCGGAGAGCTCCAGGATATCGTAGCGTTCCGGCAGGCAGCCGCGGCGTTCGAGTTCCAGCAGCAGGTCGGCGGCCAGCAGCCCGGTGCCCGCGCCGGCCTCGATGAGGTGGGGCGCCGAGGCGCGCATGACCTGCTCGACCTGCGTCGCCAGGGCCTGGCCGAACAGCGGGGTCAGTTCCGGCGCGGTGATGAAGTCACCGCCCGGACCGAACTTGCGCGCCCCGCCGCTGTAGTAGCCCAGCCCGGGGGCGTACAGCGCCAGCTCCATGTAGCGCGAGAACGGCAGCCAGCCGCCCGCGGCGGCGATCTCGCCGCGCAGCAACTCGAGCAGGCGTGCGCTCTGGACGAGCGCGTCGGCGGAGGGTTGGGGCAGGTTCATGGCGGCCGTCCGCATGGAAAAGGCCGCATTCTAACCGCGCGCTGGCACCCGGCCCGCCATACGGGCATCATTCCAGCTTGCGGGCCACCCTGCCGGCCCGCCACAATCGCTACGCAAACCCGATGAGCAACCGTCCCGTCATCCTGGTAACCGGCGCCGCGCGCCGGGTCGGCGCCGAAATTGCGCGCCAGCTGCATGCCGCCGGCGCAAGCGTGGTGCTGCATTACCGCCGCTCGGCCACGGCGGCACAGGCACTGGCCGACGAGCTCGCCGCCGCACGCCCGGATTCCGCCTGGCTGGTCGCCGGCGACCTCGCCGCGGACGGCGTACCGGAAGCCGTGGTGGCGCACGCACTGGCGCAGGCGGGCCGCCTGGACGGGCTGGTGAACAATGCCTCGAGCTTCTTCCCCACCCCGCTCGGACAGATCGACAGTGCCGCCTGGCTGGACCTGATCGGCTCCAACCTGAAGGGGCCGCTGTTCCTCTCGCAGGCCGCCGCACCGCAGCTGCGCGCGCGCCGCGGCGCCATCGTGAACATCGTGGACATCCATGCCGAGCGCCCCTTGCGCCACTACCCGCTGTACTGCGCGGCCAAGGCCGGACTGCTCGGCCTGACCCGCGCGCTGGCGCTGGAGCTGGCGCCGCAGGTGCGGGTGAACGGGGTATCGCCCGGCCCGGTGGAATGGCCGGAAGACGGCCAGTTTGCCCCGGCGGAGCGCGCCGAGATCGTGCGCCACACCCTGCTGGAGCGTGAAGGCACGCCCGCGGACATCGCCGGCATGGTGCGCTTCCTGCTGCTGGAGGCGCCCTACGTGACCGGGCAGATCATCGCGGTAGACGGCGGGCGCAGCGCCCACCTGTAGCACGGGCGCGGCCTGTCGCAGCGCAGCAAGCGTATAATTCTCCGGCTTTTTTCTCTTCCCGGGCCGTCCATCGTGAGCACCACCACCCCATCCGCCGAGAGCGCGGAGAACCGCTTCTCCAACACCTTCCTGCGCCTCAAGAAGAAGCTCGAGCGCGGAGTGGGCGAGGCCATCGCCGACTTCAACATGATCGAGGACGGCGACACGGTGATGGTGTGCGTGTCGGGCGGCAAGGACTCCTTCTCGCTGCTCTCCATCCTGCTCGCGCTGCGCGAGCGCGCGCCGGTGGACTTCCGCATCGTGGCGATGAACCTGGACCAGAAGCAGCCCGGCTTCCCCGCCGAGGTGCTGCCGGCCTACTTCGAGTCGATCGGGGTGGAATACCGCATCGTCACCGAGGACACCTACTCCATCGTCAAGGACAAGATTCCCGAGGGCAAGACCACCTGCTCGCTGTGCTCGCGCCTGCGGCGCGGCATCATCTACCGGGTGGCCAGCGAGATCGGCGCCACCAAGATCGCCCTGGGCCACCACCGCGACGACATGCTGGAGACCCTGTTCCTCAACATGTTCTTCGGCGGCAAGATCAAGGCCATGCCGCCCAAGCTGGTGAGCGACGACGGCCAGCACGTGGTGATCCGCCCGCTGGCCTACTGCACCGAGAACGACATCGAGCGCTTCGCCCGCGCGATGGCCTACCCGATCATTCCCTGCAATCTGTGCGGTTCGCTGGAGAATGCGCAGCGCAAGCAGATCAAGGCGATGCTGCAGGGCTGGGCGCGCGACTACCCCGGGCGCATCGAATCGCTCGCCACCGCACTGCAGAACGTGGTGCCCTCGCACCTGGCCGATCAGCGCCTGTTCGACTTCCAGGGCCTCGACCGCAACACCGTGGTGGCCGAGGGGGACACCGCCTTCGACCCGCCCGCACTGCCTGAAAAGCGTGCGGAAATGATAAGAATCGTGACCCTGGACACGCCCGCCGACTGAGCCCGTACCGGGCACTTGCGTCGGCGACTTCATTTGCTCATCATGAAGCCCGCACCCGCCGCGCTCCGCGGCAGCACCCGGTAATCAGGACATGACCGAGCGGAAGAACGCCTGCATCCTCGTAGCGGAAGTCACCGGCAACGACCATCTGGCCGAACGGCTGAACGCGGAAGAAGCCCAGCACGCGGTGGAGCGCTGCCTCAACCGCGTCGACCGGGTGGTGGAATCCAATGGCGGCCTGCGCCTCACGCGCGAGCCGGCGCGCATCGCCGCCAGCTTCGAACGCTGCGATGCCGCGGTGCTGGCGGCCTGCGAGATGCTCGAACGGGTGATGAGCCTGCCGCCGACCAGCGGCATCCGCCTGTCCACGCGCATCGGCGTGCACTATGGCGGACTGGAAGCCGGCAACCCGCCGCACGGCGACGGCCTCAACGTCGCCCGCCGCCTGGCCGGCAGCGCGAAGCCGGGCCAGGCGCTGGCCAGCGGTGCGGCGGTGATGCTGCTGTCCACCCCGGCGCGCCACTTTGCCGGCACCGAAGGCTCGCGCAGCCTGGCACTGGAAGGCATGGACTGGCCGGTGTACGAGATCGGTCACAAGGTCGCCGCGATCACCCCGCTGCCCCCGCCCAGCAAGCTCTCGCAGCAGTTGCGCATCCGCCACCAGAAGGACGAGGTCGTGCTCGACGAGCAGCGCCCGCTGCTGCTGATCGGACGCGAACAGGGCAACGACGTGGTCATCATCGACCCGCGCGCCTCGCGCCAGCACGCCCGCCTGGAGCGGCGCAGCGCCGGTTTCTTCCTGGTCGACCAGAGCACCAACGGCACGTATGTGACCATCGACGGCCAGGGCGAGAGATTCGTCAAACAGGGCGAGGCCCTGCTCAACGGCCCGGGCCGGCTGGGCTGCGGCTTTTCCACCAGCGAAGTCGAGCGCGACCTGGTGTTCTTCACCCTGCTGTAGCCGCGCCCGCTCGACCGCCGGAACCTGTGCGCCGGCCCGCACTCCATTGGAGTGTCTCCGTTGCCCGCGCCGCGGCCACCCGCCGCGGCCACC
>JAUVWV010000258.1 GCA_030603925.1 Thauera sp.
CGCGCCCTGCTCAACCTCGGCCACACCTTCGGCCATGCCATCGAGACCGGGCTGGGGTACGGTGAATGGCTGCACGGCGAAGCGGTGGCGGCCGGCATGGTGATGGCCGCGCGCCTGTCCTGCGATCTTGGCTGGATGCGGGCCGACGAGTTGGAGCGCACGACCGCGCTGCTGGCGCGTGCCGGCCTGCCGGTGCATGGTCCGGCGCTCGGCGCGGCGCGCTATCTCGACCTGATGGCGCACGACAAGAAGGTGGAGGCCGGCAAGCTGCGCCTCGTGCTGCTGCGCGGCATCGGCAGTGCGCGGATCAGCGATGCCGCGGATGGCGCCCGCATTGCCGCCGCCATCGAGGCGTGCTGCGCATGAGTGCGCCGCGCGCGCCCGGCCGCAGCGCATGAACGCCCTCGCGCCCTACGCGGTCAGCGACCTGCGTTCGCGTGGCCGGCTGCACGCGGAGGCGCCGCCGGTGGAGCGCTCCGAATACCAGCGCGACCGCGACCGCATCGTGCATTCCACCGCCTTTCGCAGGCTGGAGTACAAGACCCAGGTCTTCGTCAATCACGAGGGCGACCTGTTCCGCACCCGCCTCACCCACAGCATCGAGGTGGCGCAGATCTCGCGCAGCATCGCGCGCATCCTCGGGCTCAACGAGGATCTCGCCGAATCGATCGCGCTGGCGCACGACCTCGGGCACACCCCCTTCGGCCATGCCGGCCAGGAGGCGCTCAACACCTGCATGAAGGCGCACGGCGGCTTCGAACACAACCTGCAGTCGCTGCGCACCGTCGACCTGCTCGAGGAGCACTACGCTGCGTTCGACGGGCTGAACCTCACCTACGAAACCCGCGAAGGCATCCTCAAGCACTGTTCGCGCGCCAATGCCGCGCAATTGGGCGAGCTCGGCCAGCGCTTCCTCGACGGCACCCAGCCCTCGCTCGAAGCGCAGCTGGCCAATCTTGCCGACGAGATCGCCTACAACAACCACGACATCGACGACGGCCTGCGCTCCGGCCTGATCAGCCTCGAGCAGCTTGAGGCGGTGCCCATCTTTGCCGCCAACCGCCGGGCGGTCGAACTCGCCTGGCCCGGGCTGGGTGGGCGGCGGCTGATCCACGAAACCATCCGCCGCATGATCAACCAGATGGTGCTCGCCCTCACCGCGCGCACCCGCCACAACATTGCGCAAGCCGGCGTGGCCACGCTCGACGACGTGCGCGCAGCGCCTCGCCTGGTGGCCTACTCCGACGAACTGCTGCCGCGCCTGCGCGAGCTGAAGGGCTTCCTGCGCGACGAGCTCTACCACCACTACCAGGTGCTGCGCATGACCAACAAGGCGCGGCGCATCATCGCCGACCTGTTCAACGCCTTCATGGACGACACCCGCCTGCTGCCGCCGCAGTACCAGGCGCGTGCGCGGCAGGACAAGGCGCGTGCCATCGCGGACTATATCGCCGGGATGACCGACCGCTACGCCATCAAGGAGCATCGGCGGCTGTTCGCGGTGGGCGAAATCCACTGACCGATCATAGGTTTGCCGCAGCGCAAAAAATTCTTGAACGATGGGGAGCGGGGGCGTATATTCGTCGACCGCTCTGCGAAAAGCAAAATGCGGGCGCCTGTGTGCGCGAAACGAAACCGCCGGTGCCTGTGGACCGGCGTTTTTTTGCGCGATGCACTATTTTGGTGCGTTTTTTGCTTCGGCTGGCAGCTGCCTGATTCGTGCCGGATTCGTCCGGCGAACGTGTTGTTTCGAGGAAGAACGAGATGGATCTCCCCCAGAAGCAGGGTCTGTACGACCCGGCAAACGAACACGACGCCTGTGGCGTGGGCTTCATCGCCCACATCAAGGGCCGGAAGTCCCACGACATCATCCTGCAGGGCCTCGAAATCCTGAAAAACCTGGATCACCGCGGCGCCGTGGGCGCCGACCCGCTGCAGGGCGATGGTGCCGGCATCCTGATCCAGATTCCCGACGCGCTGTACCGCGACGAGATGGCCGCGCAGGGCGTGCAACTGCCCGCGGCCGGCGAGTACGGCGTCGGCATGGTGTTCATGCCCAAGGAAGCCGCCTCGCGTCTGGCCTGTGAAGAGGAAATCGAGCGCGCCGTGCGCGCCGAGGGCCAGGTGGTGCTGGGCTGGCGCGACGTGCCGGTGAGCGCCGAGATGCCGATGAGCCCCACGGTGCGGGCCAAGGAACCGGTGATCCGCCAGATCTTCGTCGGACGTGGTCCGGACATCATGGTCACCGAGGCACTGGAGCGCAAGCTGTACGTGGTGCGCCGCCGCGCGGCCAACGCCATCAACGCGCTGCATCTGAAGCACGGGCAAGAGTTCTACATGGTCTCCATGTCTGCCCGCACGGTGAACTACAAGGGCCTGCTGCTGGCCGACCAGGTCGGCCAGTACTACCTCGACCTGGTCGACCCGCGCGCCGTCTCCGCGCTCGCCCTGGTGCACCAGCGCTTCTCGACCAACACCTTCCCGAAGTGGAACCTCGCCCACCCGTTCCGCTACATTGCGCACAACGGCGAGATCAACACCCTGCGCGGCAACTACAACTGGATGCGTGCGCGCGAGAAGGGCGTGTCCTCGCCGCTGCTCGGCGCCGACCTGGAAAAGATCTGGCCGCTGATCTACCCCGGCCAGTCCGACTCCGCCGCCTTCGACAACGCGCTCGAACTGCTGGTGATGAGCGGCTACTCCATGGCGCACGCGGTGATGATGATGATCCCGGAAGCCTGGGAATCGCACACCCACATGGACGAGCGCCGCCGCGCGTTCTACGAGTACCACGCGGCGATGATGGAGCCGTGGGACGGCCCCGCGGCGGTGGCCTTCACCGACGGCCGCCAGATCGGCGCCACGCTGGATCGCAACGGTCTGCGTCCGGCGCGTTACCTGGTCACCGACGACGACCTCGTGGTGATGGCCTCCGAATCCGGCGTGCTGCCGATTCCCGACAGCAAGATCGTCAAGAAGTGGCGCCTGCAGCCGGGCAAGATGTTCCTCATCGACATGGAACAGGGCCGCATCATCGACGACAAGGAACTCAAGGAGTCGCTGGCCACCGCGCGCCCCTACGCCGAGTGGCTGAGCCGCATCAACATCAAGCTCGACGGGCTGGAAACGCCCGCCAAGGCGGCTGCGCCGGAAAGCGCCGCCGCGCTGCTCGATCGCCAGCAGGCCTTCGGTTACACCCAGGAAGACATCAAGTTCATCCTGGAGCCGATGGGCAAGGCCGGCGAGGAAGCCACCGGCTCGATGGGCAACGACTCGCCGCTGGCGGTGCTCTCCGGCAAGGAGAAGCCGCTCTACAACTACTTCCGTCAGCTCTTCGCGCAGGTCACCAACCCGCCGATCGACCCGATCCGCGAGCAACTGGTGATGTCGCTGGTGTCCTTCATCGGCCCGCGCCCCAACCTGCTCGAGATCAACGAGATCAACCCGCCGTTCCGTCTGGAAGTCTCCCAGCCGGTGCTCGACTTCGCCGACATGGCGAAGATCCGCAACATCGCGCGATACACCCACAACAAGTTCCGCTCCGCCGAGCTGGACGTGTGCTACCCGGCCGCCTGGGGCAAGGAAGGCGTCGAAGCGCGCCTCGCCTCGCTGTGCGCCGAAGCCGAAGACGCGGTGCTGCAGGGCTACAACATCCTGGTGGTGTCCGACCGCAAGGTGGATGCCGACAATGTCGCCATCCCCGCGCTGCTGGCGCTCTCCGCCATTCACCAGCACCTGGTCACCAAGGGCCTGCGCACGCGCGCCGGCCTGGTGGTGGAAACCGGCACCGCGCGTGAGGTGCATCACTTCGCGGTACTGGCCGGCTACGGTGCCGAGGCGGTGCACCCCTACCTTGCGCTGGAAACCCTGCAGAACCTCGCGGGCGACACGGAAAGCGGCGAGAAGTATGTCAAGCACTTCGTCAAGGCGATCGGCAAGGGCCTGATGAAGGTCATGTCGAAGATGGGCATCTCCACCTACATGTCCTATACCGGCGCGCAGATCTTCGAAGCGGTCGGCCTGCAGCAGGCGCTGCTCGACAAGTACTTCACCGGCACCACCAGCCAGGTCGAAGGCATGGGCGTGTTCGAGGTCATGGAAGAGGCCATCCGCCTGCACGGCAAGGCCTTCAGTCCCGATCCGGTGCTCGCCGACATGCTCGACGCAGGGGGCGACTACGCCTACCGTGTGCGTGGCGATGACCACATGTGGACCCCGGACGCCATCGCCAAGCTGCAGCACGCCACCCGTTCCGGCAAGGCGGACACCTACAAGGAATACGCCAGGCTGATCAACGACCAGACCAAGCGCCACATGACGCTGCGCGGCCTGTACCGGAACAAGACCGCCGAGGACGAGAAGCGCAAACCCGTCAAGCTCGACCAGGTCGAGCCGGCCGCCGAAATCGTCAAGCGCTTCGCCACCGGCGCGATGTCGCTCGGCTCCATCTCCACCGAGGCGCACACCACGCTGGCGGTGGCGATGAACCGCATCGGCGGCAAGTCGAACACCGGCGAGGGCGGCGAGGACCCGATGCGCTTCAAGCCCATCACCCAGGCCATGAAGCTGTCGCAGATCATCGGCGAAAGCCGCGTCGAGCGCGACCTGGAGCTGAACGCCGGCGATTCGCTGCGCTCGGCGATCAAGCAGGTCGCCTCGGGGCGCTTCGGCGTCACCGCGGAATACCTGGTCAACGCCGACCAGATCCAGATCAAGATGGCGCAGGGCGCCAAGCCCGGCGAAGGCGGCCAGCGGCCCGGCCACAAGGTCAGCGAATACCTCGGCTTCCTGCGCCACTCGGTGCCGGGCGTCGGCCTGAACTCGC
>JAUVWV010000193.1 GCA_030603925.1 Thauera sp.
CGCTCCAGGTCCATCTGGTCCAGCACCTGCTCGGCCATCTGGCGCTGGGGGATGGTGCCGGTGAGCTCCAACATGCGGTCGGCCAGGGTGGACTTGCCGTGGTCGATGTGGGCGATGTTGGAGAAGTTTCGGGTATTTTGTTGCATGGATGACAACAGAAAGGGCACCTTGCGGCACCCTGTTGGACTGGAAGGCCAGACGGCTGCCCGGGACGGGCTAAGGGGCGGATTCTAACGGAAAACCACTGCAATGGGCACGCACCGCCCGCTCGTCCAGATGGTAGTGGCACAGCTCCAGGTCGCCCGCGAGCACCACCGGGACCAGTTCGTCCCAGCGCGCCTCCAGCTCGGGATGCTGGTCGACGTCGACCACCTCGACCGCCCAACCGAGTTCGGCGGCAAGCGGCCGGAGCGCATCGACCAGCTCATGGCACAGATGACACCACTCGCGGCTCAGCACGGTGAGGGTGCGCTCGCCGCTCATTTCCCCGCCCTCAGGCTGACATAGGTCTGCGTATCGCCGCGCTGGATCAGCAGGGTGACGCTCTGCCCGTCCTTCAGTCCGTCCACGGCACGGTTGAAGTCCTCGACCTTGTGCAAAGGGGTCTGCCGGCCCGCGCTGACCAGTGCCAGCAGCAGATCGCCCGCCTGGATCTCGGCGCGCGCCGCCGGCCCCTGGGCGCGTTCGACCAACAGTCCGTGCTCGACGCCGCGCTCGCGACGCTGCGCGGCAGTCGGCTGCACCACGCTCAGGCCGATGCGATTGGGCTGCCCGGCCGGCTTTACCGCACGGCGCGGCCCTTGGCCCGCTTCATCCTGCCACTCGCCGACGCTCAGCGTCAGGGTACGCGACGCCCCGCCCCGCAGCACTTCGACCTCCACCTTTGCCCCCGGACGGCTCGCTGCGACGATGCGCGGCAGATCGGTCGAGTTCTCCACTGCATGGCCGGCAAAACGCAGGATCACGTCACCCTGCTGCACGCCACCCTGCGCAGCCGGCCCGCCGGGCTCCACCGCGCTCACCAGGGCACCTGCGGCGCGCGGCAGGCCGAAGCTCTCGGCCAGATCGCGCGACACCTCCTGGATCACCACGCCGATGCGCCCGCGCTGCACCCGCCCCTTCTCGCGCAGCTGGGTCTGCACGTCCATTGCGACATCGATCGGGATGGCGAACGACAGGCCCATGAACCCGCCGGTGCGGCTGTAGATCTGCGAGTTGATACCGACCACCTCGCCGCGCAGGTTGAACAGCGGACCGCCCGAATTGCCCGGGTTGATCGCCACGTCGGTCTGGATGAAGGGCACGAAGTTCTCGTCCGGCAGGCTGCGTCCCTTGGCGCTGACGATACCGGCGGTCACCGAATGATCGAAGCCGAACGGCGAGCCGATCGCCACCACCCACTCGCCCACCTTGAGCGCGGCGGGATCGCCCAGCTTCACCTGCGGCAGGCCGCGCGCCTCGATCTTGATCAGGGCCACGTCGCTGCGCGCATCGGCGCCGATCACCCGCGCCGGCAGCTCGCGCTTGTCGGCCAGGCGCACCAGCACCTCCTCGGCGCCCTCGATCACGTGTGCGTTGGTAAGGATGTAGCCGTCCTCGCTGACGATGAAGCCCGAGCCCAGCGAACTGCCGTCGGGGTCCGGACGCGGCATCTGCGGATGACGCGGGACGAAGCGGCGGAAGAAATCGAACATCGGGTCGCCTTCCTCGAACCCCGGGAAGGCCGGCGCGCGCGTACGCAAGGCCTGGGTGGTGCTGATGTTGACCACCGCAGCGCCCTGGCGCTCGACCAGTTCGGTGAAATCGGGCAGGCTTGCCGCCTGGACCGCGGCACACGCCAGCAGGCCCGCGAGGAGCAGGAACAGGCTGCGCAGCGGCTGCCACGCAGCGCGGTACAGGACATGCTCAGGCATCAGTCCGCCCCACCCTGTCCGTGCGTGCAGGCCGGCTGGGCGCCGAGCACGGCCATGTGCAGGCCGCTGCGCCAGCGCCGGCTGCGCATCAGCACGCGATTGGCCAGCATCGCCAGCAGCAGGCCGGCGAGCGTGCCGCCGAGCACGGCCGGATCGCCGCCATCGCCGAACATCGCGGCCGCGGCGCCACCGCCGACCATCAGCACCGCGCCCAGGCCATAGCTGGCCAGCGCGGCACGCAAGGGGGCACCGTCATTCATGCAGATGCGCACCGTATCGCCCGGACGCGCACCGATGGAGTTGGGCACGCGGAACTCGTCGCGCACCGGACGAAAGACATTGGAGATCTTCACCGAGCGGCAGCCGCCCGGTTCGTCGCAACGGCCACAGCCACCGGGCTGCTCGCTCACCCTGACCCAGGCCTGGTCGCCCTGGACCCTGAGCACCTGCGCGCGCGCCTCAATCATCGGATTGCCGGCTCGATGGCGTCGCCCAGCCGCTTCACCGCCCGCCCCGGCACCTCGCCCAGCGCGGTGACCAGATGGCCGTTGACCGCACGCTTGTAGATATTGATCGAACCGGACACCGCCGGTCCCGTTTCCACCGGCGCCTCGTCGGGTGCGAGCGGCTCGATGAACACCGACACCGCGGCAAGCCCGTCGCTGAACACCATGTGGACCACCTCGCCGCGACCCGGGCCAAGCGGGCGGCGCACCACCGAGCTGAGGGCGAAACCCGGCAGGGGCGCAGCGACGCTCCAGCCGGAATCCTCCTTGCGCACCGCGCTGCCGCGGGTGTTCACCACCCGCCACTCGTCGTTCTTGCGATAGCGCGGCAGCAGGGCATCGCTATCTACGTTGCCGATCCGCACCTCACTGAAGGTGAACTGCTCGATGATCTCGCCACGCTCGTCCACCATGCGCGCCTTGAGCAGCAGACCCGACTGGATCTCCGCCCAGAACATGTGGCCATAGCGCAGGTCGTCGCGCGGATCGAGGGCGATCAGCTGAGTGTCGTATCCGGCCACCCGGCTGATCTCGCCCTTGCGGATGCGGTAGTTCTCGGCAAGCCCGGAAAACGATTCCGGAATGCGCGCCGGAAAGGCACGGCGCCCGCCCCCCTCGTCGATGATCACCACCTTCTGCTCGGGCAGGATGCAGCGCACCTCGCTGTTCGAGCGGATGACCTCGCGCGGACTGCCGTCCAGCACCTCCAGGCGCTCGTGTTCGCCGGTGGCATCGACCATGTGCGCGATGCGCGAGGTCTCGAACTGGCGACCGGCCTGGTAGATGAAGGTACCCGAGTAATTCAGCTGGCGCGAAGCGGAAGCGATGCGCCCGAGCCAGGACAGCGGATCGCCGGGCGGCTCGGCCCAGGCGGGCGTTGCAAGGGCGGCGCCAAGACACAGTGCAGCGGCGAAACGCCTCATCGGCCAGCTTCCTGTCGAACGTCGGACACGGTGCGCACGTACTGAACGGCTCCGGGAATCGGGCCGCCGCCGGTCATTGCCTGATGCACGAAGACGTACTCGCGGTGCGGGTCGCCCTGCAGCGCCTGCGCCGCCTGGCGGAACTCGACCACGTTGGGGCTGCGTTCGGCCAGCTGGACCACCGGGGCTGCGGCCACCTCGACCCGCGCGGCGTCCTGCGCGGACAGCGTGTGCGCCACCCAGCCCACCGCGGCAACGCCCATCACCGAAGCGGCCAGCGGCATCACCGCCTGCCACATCGAGCGCCGGCCCGCCGAGCCGGCCGCCTGCGCCGGGGCGAACACCACCGGCTCCTGCTCCACTTCCGCCATCACGCGAGCGACGAAGTCGGGCGACCCGCCCTGCTCGCCGCGCAGCACGTCACCGATCAGGCACCAGGTGTTCCAGTCGTCACGCGCGGCCGGGTCACGTCGCAAGGAGTCGAACACAACCGCCATCGAATGTTCGTCCAGGCTGCCATCGAGCAGGGTCGACAATTTGTCCTTCATGAGTACCACCCACTACCAACGTTTGTCAGGAGCCGTATCGAGCAACGGCCGCAGTCGTTCCGAAATCGCTTCGCGCGCCCGGAAGATCCGCGAGCGCACCGTCCCGATGGGACAATCCATGATGCCGGCGATCTCCTCGTAGCTCAGCCCCTCGATCTCGCGCAGCATGATCGCCGTGCGCAATTCCTCGGGCAGCGCCGCCATCGCCTCTTCCACCGTCTCGCCGATCTGCTTGGTCATCAGCAGGCGTTCCGGCGTATTGATGTCGCGCAGCTGATCGCCTTCCTCGAAGGTCTCGGCCTCTTCCGAGTCGAACTCGGTCGAAGTCGGCGCTCGCCGTCCCTGGGAGACCAGGAAATTCTTCGCCGTATTGATGCCGATGCGATACAGCCATGTGTAGAACGCACTATCGCCACGAAAAGAACCCAAAGCGCGGTACGCCTTGATGAAGGTTTCCTGCGCAACATCTTCCACTTCGGCCGGATCGCGGATCAGGCGCGACAACAGCCTATGCAGCTTGCGCTGGTACTTTGACACCAGCAAGCCAAAGGCCTGCTTGTCGCCGCGCTGTACGCGCTCGACAAGCAACTGATCGATTTCGCGATCGCTCATGAGCAGGTCGTTCTTATACGTTGGGGGATCAAACCGCAGAAGTATAAGCGACCGGCCTCGAACACCGCAAAATCGCGGCCTATCCGGAAGACAGGAATGTAAATGAATAGTTCAGACGCCGACATGGACTTGGGTCAAGGCGCCCGCACGGCGTTCGGGCAGCGGGCGCGCGCGTGATATATTCCCGCGGTCAACCCCAGCCCGGACACCTGCGATCTTGATCAAACAATTCGACGTCCTGATTCTCGGCAGCGGTACCGCCGGGCAATCCCTCGCGCTGCGTCTGGCCGAACAAGGCCAGCAGGTCGCCCTGGTCACCAAGCGCTCGCTGGCCGATAGCGCCAGCGCCTGGGCGCAGGGCGGGATCGCCGCGGTGCTGGACAGTACCGACAGCATCGAGGCGCACATCCAGGACACCTTCACTGCCGGCGCCGGCCTGTGCGACCCGCAGGCCACGCGCTTCGTCGTCGAACACGGCAAGACCGCCATCGACTGGCTGATCGGGCGCGGCGTGCCGTTTACCCGCGAGGACCAGTCCGCCATCGGCTACCACCTCACCCGCGAGGGCGGACACTCGCACCGGCGCATCATCCACGCCGCCGACGCCACCGGCGCGGCGGTGCAGGCCACACTGACCGAACAGGTGAGCACCCACCCCGGCATCACGATCTTCGAGAACCATATTGCCGTCGACCTCCTGCTCGGCGAGAAGATCGGCCTTCCCGGAGAGGGCTGCCTCGGCGCCTATGTGCTGGACATCGCCCACGACCGGGTCGTCACCTTCGGCGCGCGCAACACCGTGCTGGCCACCGGCGGCGCAGGCAAGGTGTATCTGTACACCACCAACCCGGACGTCGCCACCGGCGATGGCATCGCCATGGCCTGGCGCGCCGGTTGCCGGGTGGCCAACATGGAGTTCATCCAGTTCCACCCCACCTGCCTCTACCACCCGCAAGCCAAGTCCTTCCTGATCTCCGAGGCGGTGCGCGGCGAGGGCGGATTGCTGAAGCTGCCCGACGGCACGCGCTTCATGCCCGAGCACGACGAGCGCGCCGAACTCGCGCCGCGCGACGTGGTGTCGCGCGCCATCGACTTCGAGATGAAGAAGCGCGGTCTGGACTGCGTCTATCTCGACATCAGCCACAAGCCGGCCGACTGGCTACGCAGCCACTTCCCCAACATCCACGCGCGCTGCCTGGAGCTGGGCATCGACATCACCCGCGACGGCATCCCCGTGGTGCCGGCCGCGCACTACACCTGCGGCGGCATCGTCACCGACCTGGCGGCGCGCACCGACGTCGGCAACCTGTATGCGGTCGGCGAATCCGCATGCACCGGACTGCACGGCGCTAACCGCCTGGCGAGCAACTCCCTGCTCGAATGCCTGGTGTTCGGCGAAGCGGCCGCCCAGGACATCCTCGCCAAGCCGAAGAAGGCGCTGCCGCCCCTGCCGGTCTGGGACGAGAGCCGGGTCACCGACGCCGACGAGGAGGTCGTGATCTCGCACAACTGGGCGGAACTGCGGCGCTTCATGTGGGACTACGTGGGCATCGTGCGCACCAACAAGCGCCTGCTGCGCGCACGCCACCGGATTCGCCTGCTGGAGCGCGAGATCCACGAGTTCTACTCGCATTTCCGTATCGGCAACGACCTGATCGAACTGCGCAACCTGGTGGTGACCGCCGATCTGATCGTGCGCTGCGCCCTGCGCCGCAGGGAAAGCCGCGGCCTGCATCACTCGCGCGACTACCCCGAGCTGCTGCCGCGCGCGCGCGATACGGTGCTGCGCCCGCCCCGGCTGCGCCGCCGCTGAGGCGCAGCGCAATTAGGCGGCGCCGCTATCGCGCGGCGCCGGCGCTGCAGTATCCGTGAGGGCTTTCTGGCGCAGCCAGATGCGCAGCGCGCGCCACTGTCCGCGCGGCAAGCCATCGGGCGCCAGCATCAGCGCCCCCTGCCGCCCGTCGTCCTGCCGCCACGCCAGCCAGACCGCCCAGCCGAAATCGACGCTACCCGGCAGGATGCGCACCGGCCTCGC
>JAUVWV010000398.1 GCA_030603925.1 Thauera sp.
CGGCCCCCGACTTGATCCAGACGATCGGCTCGTTGGTCGCGTTGCGCACCACGGCCTGGGCCGGCAGCACGATGCCCTTGACGCGCTGGTTCGACTGCGCGATCACGGTCACCGGCTGGCCGATCGCGAGCGGGAGTGGCGCACCCGGTGCCACGTTAAAGATCAGCGGCAGCACACCGTCGCGCAGCACCTGTGCGCCGCCGACGAACTGCAAGCGCGCCTCGGGCACGTCCTGCAGCGACGCCGCACCGACGCTGGCGGCTAGCGCCGAATCGGCGGTGACGGCCTCGACCAGCATGCGTGACGGGTCGACCACATCGAACAGCACGTCGTTCGGTGCGACGACCTGGCCGGCTGTAACGTCGGCGCGAGCGATCACGCCGGAGACCGACGCGACCAGTGACTCGCGCGCCTCCAGGCTGGCGCCGATGCTGCGCTCGCGCTCGGCGAGCATGCGGGCTTCGATGCGCGCGGCGTCGATGTCCTTGCGTGGCACCGTCCCTTCGAGGCTGTCGAGGCGCTGGGCGCGCTGCTCGGCGATCTGGCGCTGCGCGCGCAGTTCGGCCAACTGGGCCTTCTGGCCCGCCTGAGCATAGGGGTCAGCGTGATGGCGGACATGGGCCAGCAACTCGCCCTGCGTCACCCGCTGCCCGACGAGCGGCAGCCCCCTGGGGCCGGGCTCAATGCGGCCTCCATGCACGGTCTGCACACGGCCGCTGGCGTTGGGATCAGCGATCACCCATCCAGGCAGCTCGACCGTGGCTGCAGCCTCGGACTCCGCTGCCAGCAGCGTGCGGATCGCCATGCGGCGTTGCGCGGCTTTCGGCACATTGACGCTTCCGTCGGGCCAGCGTGCCAGCCCGGACGGGCTGACCGCGGTAGCGGGCGCGTCCAGGTGTTCGCCGTTGGGTCCATGCGCGCCCGGCGCCGCGTGGACGGTCGGCGTAAGCAGGATCCAGACCGGCAAGGCAGCCACCGCGAGCCAGGCGGCTCGCAGCCGGTAATAGGGGGCGATGGCGCTCATCACTTCACCTCCGTGGCGAGGCTCGTGGTCCGCCGGCACCGCCAGGCTGCAGCCGCAAGCGCCCCCAGCACGAGAACGCCACCGCCGATCAGGGCTGCGCGCTCGAGCTCATGATCGTGCGCATGGCCGTGGTCGTCGACGTCCTGGCGGCCTCCCGCACGGGCAGCGCCAGAGAGCGGCCCGGTGACCAGCGTGCCGTCCAGCAGATCGGCATCATTGTCGGTGGCCAGCGTGAAGACGAGGGCATGCTCGCCCGGTGAGGCGAGCGCCTCGAGCAGTGACGCATCGGTCGCAGTGTAGTCGCCACTGTCCGGGCGGAAGGCTGCCAATGCCTTGTGTGGGCCGGACTCGACCTCAAGTCGCGCACCGAGCACAGGCTCGTTGGTTTCGTAGCGATCGACCAGGATGACGAGTTGGCCAGCCTCGAGACTGGCGACCAGCTCATAGCTGTCCGACTTTGCCTCGAGACGTGGCACGGCCACGCTGCCAGTAACGACTGGCTGTTGGTCGAGATGTTCGCCGTTGGGACCGTGCGCCCCGGGGGCTGCCTGGCTGGTCATGGGCAACACGGCCGCCAGGGTCAGCACGGCCAGCAGCCGGCGGCGCAGGTTGAGGATGGATGGGTTCATGGGAGCAATCCTAGAGCTTGTTGGAGACGGGCGCGGGCCAGGCCCAGCGCGGCGGTATGGCGGGCGAGCGCAGCATCGGCCTCGGCAGCGGCGGCCAGCGCACGCAGCAGGTCCGGCAGCGGCGTTTCGCCGACATCGA
>JAUVWV010000066.1 GCA_030603925.1 Thauera sp.
ACAGCCGCACGCTGCCAGCGTCGGCCGCGGCGGCGGTCTGGCGCGCCTGGTCGCGTTCCATGCGGGCAATCACCGCATCTTTCGCGTGGCCGGTGTAGGCGCTGCCCAGCAGCGCACCCACTACGGCAGCGCCGGCAGCGGCGAGCACGGTCAGCTGCATGCCGATGGCCCCCATGCCGCGTAGCGCGGCGCCAGCACCCGCAGGATGCGGCGCGGATAGTCGCGGTTCTCGTGGATTGCCCAGGCGGCCCGGCCGGCATTGACGGTTTCCACCGTGCCCCAATACCGGCCGGCGTCGAGTCCCTTGCTCGATGCCAGGGCACGATCGCGCTGCACCCAGCCCAGCCCGCCGTTGTACGCGGATAGCGTCATGGCCATGCGATCGCAATCGCCGGCCGTGTCGCGCACGCGATCCCACAGCCAGCGGTCGTAGCCCACCAGGGCGCGCAGCGCCCATGTGGGGTTATGCGGTGTGCAGGCCTCGCGGCTCAGGCCGTGCAAGCTGCACCACCATGCCGCCGTCGCCGGCATGAACTGCGCCATGCCTACAGCGCCGGCGCGGCTCACCGCATCCGGGCGCCAGTGGGATTCCTGGTGGATCTGCGCGGCGAAGTCGGCCACCGGGGCATTCAGCCCCCACGCCAGGCGCGCCTGGCGGGTGAGGTCTGCGCGGTACTGCAGCGCCTCGCGCGGGATCTGGGCCGCAGCGGCAGTAGGCCAGAACATCGCCGCCAGGAAGACGACGACCAGCAGCACCAGATCCACCGCAAACAGCACACCGATCAGGCGCAGCTGGCGGTCTGCCCGGCGCTCAACATCGGCCATTGCGTCGTAGGGCTCGCGCACCTCACGCCCCCAGCGCCACCGCAATCACCACCGCGGCGATGATCAGCGCGCGGCGCAGCATGGCGGCGGCAAACGCCAGCACCTGCACCTCGGTCATCGCCAGCACAACGCCGGCGCAGCCGGGGCTCGCGCCCCACTGGATGAAGCAGCCCGGCCGCGCGTAGGGGAAGAAAGAGCGGTCCAGCCAGTATGCGACCCAGGCCCCCGTGGTGATCAACGACAATTTGTACAGCGTCACCGGCAGCTGGTACGGCGCAAGTAGTAGGATTGCTATCGCCGGCACAAGTGATACGTACAGCCAGCCGGCCATGCGCGCGTGCAGCACGGCCCAGCCGGCGGCGAGCTTCGTGAGAATCGACATGACACCCCCCAATGAACAGGACAAATGAAAACGCCCCCATGATCGGGGCGCTTCGGGGTGCTGCCGAGCAAAACATTTTGCTGAGTGCGCGCAGCCTCGCGCGCGCGTGGGGGCTAGGTCATCGGCGCCGGTTCGGGTGGGTTTGCCCCCAGATCGGGCCACAGCAATAGCTGGCTGGTGTAGCGCTGCCACGGACTCACCTTCGCGGGCGGCTCCTTGCTGCCTTCGGCGGCCAGCTGCTCGTTGTGGCACAGCAGGTCCAGCGCCCGGTACACGGGCGGTTCGTCGCGCTCGATGGCGAGCCTTTGGATCTGGTGCTCACGCCACGCCTCCTCGTCCAGCCCGCCGCGCATCATGGCAATCTCCAGATCGGCAAAGCGGCGCTTCAAGTCCCTGTGCAGTGCCGCGCGCGCGCCGTAGCCTACCACCATGTCAAACGCCGCCAGCAGGGCAGCCGCCACGGAAAGCAGGATCAGCCAGCCGGCGGTCTCGCCCGTGCGCCCCAGCTCGAACAACACCGACCCCGCCATCAGCACCGTCAGCACGTTGGTCACCCGGTGCATGCGCTCGAAGAAGGCGCGGCGCCGGTCGTGGTAGCGCATCGAACGACGCACGTCGAACAGCAGGCCGTACTGATCGTCGGAGAGCTTCTTGAGGTTCATCGCTTGCGGTCCTTGTCGGGATCCTTCTCACGGTGAGGGTTGGCAGGCGCCGGACGGGTGTTGCTCACGCTCAAGCCGCCTTGTACGCGCCTGCCGCGCTCGGAGAACTCAGTATAGCTTTCCTGCACCGGGCGCTTGGTGACCGCGATGTCTGCGGCTGGTTTCTTCTTTTCGGTCATCTTCATTGCCCGTTGAGTGCAAGGTCAGCTTCGGCGCGCAGGTGGTCGCATTCGGACATGGCTGCCTGATGCAGGCCGAACCAGTCACGCGCGTCCGCGAAGTGCACGCGCGATAGCAGCTCGCCATGCTGCATGAAGGTCACAAACCCGCGAACCTCCATGTCCATCCCCGAGACAAGCGCATTCTTCGCGCGCTCCAGGCAGGGCGGAACAGTCATCGCCTCGGTATCCCGGTACAAGGCCTGCAGCGTGGCGACCGGCCCGGCCAGGGCAATGCGCCCTGTGCTGCCGGCCAGCGTCGATGCATCGCTCCATTTACGATGCTGCACCAGGATCGCCGCGATCGCCTGCTCAATGGCCTGCTGCTCCGCCAGCGCTTGCTGGCGGGCGGCCAGTTCCTCCTCCAGCTGTTCGCGCGCGGCCTGTTGCTCCGCCGCCGCCACTGGCGCAACCGGCTGTTGCATGCGCTGATCGCTCGCGCGCTCCGAGCCGGACATCAGCGCCCAGCCTCCACCCAGGGCGACCAACAGCACTGCGAGTGCCAGCGCCTTTGCACCATGGCCCACTGTGCCCCGCCCGGCGGATGCCGGAGCAGGGGCGGGGCGCTCCGCGCTGTACTTGGCATACACAATGCCGCAGCGCGGGCACTCGTAATCCGGCGCCGTGTCGGACGGCTGGCGGGTGTAGTTGCACTTCGGGCAAGTGGTCATCGGCTCCAGCCTCCTCTCAACGCGTCTGCTTGCATTCCCACCACAACTGGTCTTTCAGCTTGTTTGCCTTCTCGGTCTCGCGGCGCACGTTGTCCGGGTGCCGGAACTCACCGGCCCAGTACTGCGCCTGTTCCATGTCCCTGCGGATACGCGTGCAGTTGTCCTGCTCGGCCTTCTGGCGGGCCTCAATGGCGCTGGCCTCACTTGCCCGTGCAGCCTGGCGCTGCAGCTCGATGCGTTGCAGTTCGGCCTGGTCGCGGGCCGCGCGCGCTTCGGCCGCCTTGCCTGCGGCGGGGTCGAACTGGCCCGCGGCCGGGCGTACCTGCAGCGGCGCATCGTCGGCACTGCATGGGCGGTCGGAGAACACCGTTTTCCCGCCTTCGGTGCACTTGTAGACCTGCGCCTGAGCCGGCGACAGCGCCAGCAGGGCGGACAGTACTGCGATCGCCTGCAGCTTCACGTTTTCGTCTCCCATCCATCAATACAAATGCGGGCGCAGCCCGCATTGCATGGGCGTGCCGCCCATGACTTGGTAGGCGGCGGGCCGCCTACACCCTGCGGGCAGTGGCTTCGCGGGCAATGTTGCGTTTGCGGCTGGCCACCGCGCGGTAGGTACGGTCAAGCGCGTCGTCATCCAGGTCGGCAATCGATGCGGTGCCAAAGGTACGCCGCAGGTAGGTGGCCAGCCAGGCCGCGCCGAGCTCGTCCTTGGTGTTGATCTTGATGTAAGCATATCGGCTCTTGCGCCAGCCATCATTGTCGGCCACCGGGGCCGAGGCCATCGAGCGCAGCCGGCCGATCCACTGGCGCAGGTACTTTTCCGCCTTGTCAAAGTCCGCCGCCGCAATCAGCCGGTACTGCGGCACCTTGCAGTGGGCGTTTACGCCGATCCATACCGCCTGGTAGCCCTTGGGCTTCTTCTTCTGCTGCTTCTCGATCTCGACGATCTCGCGCACCAGGCGCTGCAGCAGCTTGGCCTGCTCGTCGCTGATGTGCTGCGGGCCGGTGGGCACCACGACTTTGGTCTTGATGCGCACCGGGGCGGGGACGTGGACGTGGGCGTCGCCCGCCACGGTCAGGTGCTCGACGCGATTGTGGTTGTTGATGATGTCGCGTCCGGCAGCTTGCCCGCCCTCGCTCGCGCAGACGTTGATGACCTTGCTCACGACCTTCCTCCCTTGTTGACGATCTTGCGCCCGGCCGCCTGCGTGCCGCGGCCAGTGGCGGTGACAGTGACCTGGTTGGTGCGGCCCGCCCCGGCCTGGGCACCGCCCTGTAGTGCGCCGATGGCCGCGGCCTTGACGGCCAGTGGCGCGGCGCGGAAGAGGGCGAGGAGTTCGCTCTCATCAGGGCTCAAGGTTGCGGTGCTCGGGCGATCACCTTCGCCCGTCAACAGCCAGCCGGGGTCTATGCCGAACTCGCGTTTAAGGCTGAGCAGCGACTCCCCGTCTGGGATTCGCTCGCCGCTTTCCCAGCGCTCAACAGTTTTTCGGTGAACGCCGAGTCGGGCTGAGAACTCAGCTTGCGTCAGCTGCCCGCGCACGCCTCTCAGGCGATCGCCTATTCCAGTCGTCGAATACACAAAAGCTCCTTGACGATGGAACATATATGTTCCATCATTCACGTCACACAACGCGCCACACGTTGCAAACACTGTCATTCACAAAACGGAGGTTCCGAAATGGCTACCCCCAACGCCAACCAGATCAAACACAACCTGCGCAAGCAGGGCCACACCATCAAGTCGTGGTCCGAAGCCAACGGTTTCAAGTACCGCGACGTGTCCGAGGTCATCCGCGGCATCCGCCGCGGCAACTATGGCACCGGCCGCGACATCCGCCTCAAGCTCGGCCTGCCGGTCGACGAACAGCTCGCCGCCTGAGGACTACTGCCATGCACGCCTTTGCTGAACACCATCCCGCCTTACTGCTACCGCACGCTGAATCCGCCGTGCTGGCGAATCTGGCCGTGTCCTACCCGCGCCCCATGTCCGCCTTCAGCGTGGCTCGGGATGGGCTTAAGCACTTCCAGCTCAACCAACGCCAGTCCTTCCAAGGCATGGACCTGCTGATCGGTCATGGCCTCGCCCGCGTCCGCCACAACCACCTGATGCTGACCGCGCGAGGGGAAGCCTTTCTGGGCGACACCATCAATCAGCTTGCCTGCATGCGCTAGGTGTTCGCGCATTTCCACACCATTCCTGAGGCCCGCCGCCGCGGCCTGCTCACTGCCTGAGGCCCGCCATGTACATCCGCTACCAGACCGTGATCCACCTCGACGATCTGCACACCGCCTTCCTTGAGGCCTTCATGGAGACCTGGAACACCCAGGGCCTGCTCGCCGGCCGCTGCTTCGGCATTGGAGCCTAAGTCATGAATGCGAAACCCACCCACGACGCTTTCGGGTTCAGGACCGCCGCCGCGCTGATCGGCACCAGCACCCGCGCCAACGGCAAGGTGCTGATGAGCAGCGCCGAGGCGGCCGCACTGCTGCGCGAGCATCTGCGCCGCGATGCCGCGTGGCGCCATGCCGAACAGCGGCGCATCGATGCCTGTCTGTGCGTGACCTTTCGCGGCGAGCGCTGGCATGTCAATGCCCCTGGCTTCCACGTGGGCGACCTGGTGCTGTGCCTGCCCACGCGTCGAGGCGCCGCGATACGCGTGCGAGCTCTTGATGCATGTGGACCAGACACTTTGGCCGCACGGGTCGATCTTGCGGGGTCTCTTCGCAGTCCCGCGCGTACTGCCCGGCCTGGTCGCAATGCCATGAGTTCGGGCAGCCGGACCACAGCTGATGCGCCATCGAGTGCTGAGACACGCCCGCGGCCCGATGCTGCTCGGCGAACTCAAGCGCAACCAGCAGCCACCCCTCCGGGGCGCAAGCACAACCGCAGGAAGGGCACCGCAGGCGCGGCGCCTGCGCCGAGTGCACCTGCCATTCGGCTGGTGCTTGATGTTCGGTTGCAAAGCGTGTCCTGCACGCCAGGCAAGAGTAGGTGATGCCGGCCATCGCAGACCTCCACCGGGTTCATCCATGCCCCGCATTTTAGCCGCGTGCAACGCCGTTGCGCCCATTCCAAAAACGTTTTTCTTTAGCACGACGTAATTCCGAGGATTTCCAATGGCTCACCGACATTCGCCGCCCGTGCCCAGCAGCCTGCGCGCCGCCTTCGAAGCGGACAAGGCGCATGCGCTCAAGCACAAGCGGCTCACCATCGAGCGCCTGGCCGAACTGCTGGGCACCACCCCGGCCACGCTCTACAAGTGGATCGAGACCGACGCCATGCCGGTGCGGGTGCTGGTTGGCTGGCAGCACCTGACCGGCGCGGCCAACGTAGTGCGCTACCTGGCCAGCCGCGAGGGCGGGGTGGTGATCCAGATCCCCACCGGCCGCGCGCCCAGCAGCGACGACATCCACATTCTGCAGGCCACCCTGAACGGCGCCATTGGCGCGCTGCTGGAGTTCATGCAGGGCAAGGCGGACCGCGAGGCCTGCATGGGCAAGCTCTCCACCGGACTGGAAAGCCTGGCCTGGCACCGCGCCAACGTGGAAAAGAGCGACCAACCCGAACTGGAGCTGCGCTGATGACCGCCAAGTACACCAACAGCAGCCAGCAGCGGATCCTGCGCCTGGTGCTGGCCATGTTCGGCGACGTGGTGAACGGCTACACGCCGGGCCAGCTGTGCCAGCTGACCAACAGCCGACCGGACGCCATGACCCGTGACCTGGAGAACCTGGTCACCGCCGGTCTGGCCGAGCGCGACGAGGACGGCCGCTACCGGCTCACCGCCCGCCTGCCGCAGCAGGCGGTGAAGGTGCATGCGGCCATCGGCCGCACCGAGGCGCGCCTGGCGGAAACCCGCTCCGCGATCCACCGCAATACCGATTACTGAGGGAGAACACCGTGAATCAAGAACAGCTTGAACTGATCAACCGCGCCCGTGAGGCGCTGGACGCCCTGGCGGGCGAGAGCCCGATTCGGGTAAGCGTCGTGCTGGGTGATGCGCTGCGCGCAGAGCGCCATAAGTTGATCATCGAGATTTTGCGTCAGGCGCCGGGCGGGGTGCTTAGCGAGGACGTGCTGTGCAGCGCCTTGGCCGCCCTGGGGCATGCGGTGGCCGGTGACACGCTGCGCAGCGACCTGGCCGCACTGGGCGAGCAGGGTCGGCTGGCGTGCGACCCGGTGGCCAAGGGCCGTGTGCTGATCGTGCGCACACGCAGCCCCGAGCCCGCGGTCGATGCCGCTTTTGCTGCCGTGTTCAATGAGCTGTTCGGGGGTGCGAAATGACGCGCGGTCGCAAACCCATGACGGCAACCGAGCCGGACGTGCTGGATGCCTCCGCCGAACAGCAGGCGGGTAAGGCACTTGCGGTGATGCGCGAGACGGCGATCAGCAGCGAGAACGAGAGGCTGCAGGCGCTGTTTGATCTGGGCCGCGCTGTAGGCGTCGCCGGCGCGATGCGCGCGATGCGTAGCTTTTCCGCCGCGGCGGAAATTCACGCGTTCGAGAAAATCAACAAATCGCGTGCATTCAAGGACTTGTGTATCGAGTTCCCGGACGGATTCCGCCCGGCGGAAAACATCGACGAGTTTTGTAGGGCGCATTTCGGTCGCGGCTACAAGAGCATGCAGGATCACAAGCGCCTGCTGCAGCAGCTGGGTGAGGATGCATACGAGAGCGTCCGGAAGCTCGACCTGCCACGCACTCAGTTGCGTCTTCTGCTCACCCTCCCGGAGGACGACCGGGCTGCAGTCGAGGACGCCATGCGCGACGGTGGCAAGGATGAAGTCGTCACCCTGATCCAGTCGCTGGCCAACAAGCTGGACGAGACCCGCGAGCAGGTCGAGCACCTGAAGGGCGAGCTCAAGGCCACCGAGGAAATCTCCGCCGAGAAAACCCAGCGCATCGAGCAGTTGCAGCGCGAGAGCAAGCGCATCGCTGCCGCCGCCCCAGACCAGGTGCGTGCCGATCTGGCGAAGGAGATTGCCGAGCATGTCAGCGCCGCGCGCGACAAGCTCGCCACCACGGTGCGTTCCGGTTTCTTTGCCCTGGGTCAGCACTATGTGGAGCACGGCGGCACCGACTGCCGCCACCTGATGGCGGGCCATGTGGCCGAACTGCAGAAGGTGCTCAACGAGCTGCGCGAAGAGTTCAACCTGCGCGACCTGGAAGGCGACGGCCGCCCGGAATGGATGGACTGGCCGGCCACCGACGAAGCCCCTGCGGGCGCCGAGGCATAAGGGGCGCACCATGGGACCGGCCATGATCGAAGCGCTGCTGGACGTGCAGGCCCGCCTGCAGGCGGCCGGGCACGGCGGGCGCGGCGCGGTGATGGAAGACGCCAGCCGCCGCCTGCAGATGAGCCGTGCCACCTTGCACCGCAAGCTCAAGGAAGTGGTGGTGCAGGCGCCGCGCAAGCGCCGGGTCGACGCGGGCGCGGTGACGCTGCCGCGCGCCGAGGCGGAGGTGATCAGCGCGGTGCTGATGGAAGGCTACCGCGCCAACGACAAGAAGATCATGAGCGTGAAGAAGGCGCTGGAGATCGTGCGGGCGGACGGGCGTGCGCGGGCCGAGGCGGTGGATGCGGACGGGGTGATCCGGCCGCTGTCGGATTCGGCCGTGGCGCGTGCGCTGCGCCATTACCGCCTGCACCCTGAACAGCTGCGCCGCCCGGCGCCCGCGGTGCCGTTGAGGAGCCTGCACCCGAACGATGTGTGGCAGATCGATGCGTCGATCAGCACATTGTTTTATGTGCCCGACGGCGGCGTGGCGGACATGAGCCCGGCCGAGTTCTACAAGAACAAGCCGGGCAACTTCGAGAAGATCAAGCGCCAGCGCCTGACGCGCTGGGCGATTACCTGCCACACCTCGGGCAGCATCTTTGCGTACTACACGGCCGGTGGCGAGAGCATTGCCAGCATGGCCGAGGCGCTGCTGGCGGCGATGGGCGAGCGGCCGGGGCACCAGATGTACGGCGCGCCCTGGCACCTGATGATGGATCCGGGCGTTGGCGCCACGGCCGCATTCCGGCGCCTGCTCTCCTGCCTGCAGATCAAGCAGGTGGTCAATGGGGTGGGAAACCCGCGCGCCAAGGGCCAGGTGGAAGGGGCGCACAACATCATCGAGTGCGACTTCGAAAGCGGTTTCAAGCTCGCCCATGTGCCCAGCATCGGTTGGATCAACGAGCAGGCGATGCGCTGGATGCGCTGGTTCAACAGCACCCGGGTGCATTCGCGCACCGGGGTGACGCGCTGGGCCAAGTGGATGGAGATTACCGCGGAGCAGCTGCGCCTGGTGGATGTGGCGCTGGCGCGCCAGCTACTGACCAAGGAGCCGGTGGAGCGCCCGGTGAACCAGCACCTGCAGGTGCAGTTCGACGGCGCGCTGTGGTCGGTGAAGGCGGTGCCCAATGTGATGGTGGGGGAAAAGCTTTCCGTGACCTGGAACCCGCTGCGTCCGGATGCGGCCTTTGTGCTGGACCGCAGCGGCGGCGAGGAGGTGCTGATCGAAATCCCCAAGGTGGCCTTCGACGAACACGGCTTTGTGGAAGACGGCGCCGCCATCGGCCGCGAATACAAGGGCGTGGCCGACACCGTGGCGGATACCCACCGCAAGGCGCTGGAGCGCCTGGCCACCGGTACGCAGAGCGACACCGAGGCGCGCGCCGCGCGCAAGGCCAAGGCCACGCCTTTCGGCGGCACGCTGGACCCCTACAAGCACCTGGACGACGTGCCGGACGTGATTGCGCTGCCGCGCCGCGGCACCGAGCTGACCCCCGCGGTGCGCACCGCCAGCGCAGTGCCGGCCCAGGTGCTGACGCACTTCCAGGCCGCCCAGGCACTGCTGCGCGCCGGCATGACGCTGACCGCCGAAACCCACGCCCGCATTGCCGAGTGGTACCCGGACGGCGTGCCGGAAACCGATATCGATCAACTGCAACGCCGCCTCACCACCCGCGCAGGCCTGCGCGTGGTGGGGGGCGAATAACCGAGGAGGATGTGTGCGACTGAATCTGAAACGGCTGCTGCCGCAGCTGGGCATCAACCAGAGCAGCCTGGCGCGCTCTGTGGGCATGAGCCCGGCCACCGTGGCCCAGTTGGCCAATCACGGCATCTGGCCGCGCAACCTCACCCGTCGGGCTGAGCTGCGCACGGCCGTTGTGCGCGCGCTGACCGACGCCGGCGCAACCCCGGCACAGGTAGACACCGCGCTCGAAGTTTGGCCCCTGTCGCGCAGCAACGCGGCAGGGGCCGATGCCCCCGAAAACCTTTCCGAAACCGAGGACGACCATATGTTACTACGCAGCGAAACCCTGTCACCCGAGGCGCGTGAGCATTTCTGCCTGCCGCGCAGCCCTTTCATGGATGACATCAGCGCGCTTGACGATGTGTTCACCAGCGCGACCACCCGCAGGGCGCGCGCGGCGCTGATGGACTGCGCGCTCAATCAGGGCTTTGTGGCCCTGGTGGGCGAGAGCGGCAGCGGCAAGACCACGCTGCGCGAGGAGCTGGAAGAGCGCATCCGCATCGAGCAGCGCCCGGTGACCGTCATCAAGCCCTATGTGATGGAGATGGAGCGGACGGCGCTCAAGGGCAAGCCGATGTGGGCCGGGCAGATATCGGAGGCCATCGTCCATACGCTGGACCCCGGCGCCACCATCCGCAGCAGCACCCAGGCGCGCAACAACCGGGTGCACCGGCTGCTGGCAGAGAGCGAACGCGCGGGCTACTGCAACTTGCTGATCGTCGAAGAGGCGCACCGCATGCCGGTGAGCACGCTGCGCGCGCTGAAGGGGTTCATGGAGCTCAAGACTGGCCTGCGCCGCCTGCTGGGGGTGGTGCTGATCGGCCAGCCCGAGCTGGACAACACCCTCAATGACAAGGATCCGGCGGTGCGCGAGATCGTGCAGCGCTGCGAGCGCCGCGAGATGCTGCCGCTCGATGATGACCTGCAGCCCTACCTGGCGCACAAGTTCGCACGGGTGGGCGGCCGGCTTGGTGATGTGATGGATGAGGCGGCCATCGACGCCATCCGCGTCCGCCTGATCCGCCGCCCGCGCGGCGCCAGCCAGGCCGAGGCGCGCAGCATCTGCTACCCGCTGGTGGTGAACAACCTGGTGGTGCGCGCGATGAACGCCGCGGCCAGTGTGGCCATGCCGCGGGTCACTGCCGACGTGATTGCGGGGTGCTGACCATGGACCCGAAATACCCGCTGCCGCCGCTGCCCTGGCACTGCAACCATCACGAGATCTGCGGGCTGCCCCGCGACGCCGCCGTCCCGTCCGTGCATGACGCCGATGGGGCCCTGGTTGTCATCGTGCAACCGGGGCTGCACGCGGTGGGCGATCTGTTCGCGCTGGCGCCGGAGCTGCTGCGCGAGCTCGCCGGCCTGATGCGCGCTGTGCTGCAGCTCGATCCGGCGTACTGCCGCACCCATGGCCTGCACCACGACCCCGATGCACTGCGCATCGCCGCCAGCGAGGCGGTAGCGATTCTCGCGCACGCCAAGCAGATCGGCCTGCCGGTCGATGTGCCGGGCCTTCTTGATGACCTTGCGGAGGTTTGACCATGATCACCAACGCCACCATCTACCCCATGCACGGCCCGCGCGGCGGCCACAACCCGAGCGCGCCGCAGCGTCATCCGCGGGTGCTCACCGATTCGGTGCTCGGGCGCCTGGCCCGGCTCAACAACGTTGTCCGGCGGCTGCGCGAGTGGGGCCTGGGCATTGCCGAGCAGCGTGTTGACGGCCCCCGCGGCGCTCCGTACGTGCGCATCACCCGCGCCCCGCAGGTGAGCATTGCGCCGCTGCTGGACGCAACGCAGCACCGCAACTGGCTGCGCGTCTCGCCCCGTCCGGCGCGCCTGCATGCCGAGCTCGACGGCGTGAACATCGAGTGGGAGGCCGAGTAATGGCCCTCTCCGAACGCATCCTGGCCGTGCTCGCCGGTGCCAGCAGCGCGCACCCGGCCAACGCCGCCGACGTGATTGCCATCACCGGTCGCCCGGAGGCCGAATGCTGGCCGGTGATCGAGCAGCTGCTGCGCGATCGGCGCATCCAGACCGCCCACATGCAGACCGCCGGCCACCCCTGGGTGGCGCTGTGGCCGTCCGGCGTGCAATGCCGCACCGCCCGCGTCACCAGCAACCAGCTCTCCGGCCTTTTCGTGCGCCACGACCCGAGCGCGTTGAAGAAGGCCCACATGCCGCGCACGCGCCCCTGACCACATCAAGGAGTACTCCGTGAATCCACAACCCGAAATCCCCGCCGGCTACATGCGCAATGCCGCCGGCCACCTGGTGCCCACCGAACAGGTGCGCGAGCAGGATCTGCTGCGCGATCAGGTGGCGCGCGAACTGGCCACCGATGCGGTTGCCCTGAACACTGCGCTGCGCGCCTTCAAGACCAAGGCGCTGGGCGACATCGCAGACCTGGTGCGCATTGCTGGCGAGCGCTACGAAGTGACCCTGGGCGGCAAGAAGGGCAACGTCTCCATCACCACCTACGACGGGCAGTACAAGATCGTCCGCCAGGTGGCCGAGCGCATCGCCTTCACCGAGGAGCTGGAAGCCGCCAAGGCGCTCATCAATGGCTGCATCGACCGCTGGAGCGAAGGCGCCAACCCGCACATCCGCGCACTGGTCGACCGGGCATTCCGCACCGACACCAAGGGCCAGATCAAGACCGCCGCGGTGCTCGAACTGCTTCGCCTGGAAATCGACGATGCGGAGTGGAAGCGCGCCATGGAGGCGATCAAGGACAGCATCCAGAGCACCGGCACGGCCGTCTATGTGCGCGTCTACCAGCGCGTGGGCGACTCCGATCAATACCGGGCGATCCCGCTCGATCTGGCGGCGGTGTGAACATGGACAACCGCAACGTTCAATGCTGCCGCTGTCGCAACAAGCACACCGAAGCTGACCGCACGCCACGCCCGCATCCGCGCATCTCCGGCGCCAGCGAACTGGTCTGCCCGCGCTGCGGCTGCACAAGCTACTACGACATCACGCCCTGGCATGCCTGGTGTTGGGCCAATGGGCTGATCGAGATGGGAGTGACCCCACCCGCCGACTCCCCGGACGGTGACGGCGCCATCGTCATCGCGCGCGGTGGGAAAGCCCACCTGGAGGCGGTTATGAATGCAGTCGCCCGCCATGGCTACGGCGATCTCGAAGGAACGCTGATTGTCCCCGGCGTCCCCGAGGCCGAGTTGTATGGGCGTGATCCCGTCAAAGCGCTGCGCGAGTTCATCGACTGGTGCGCACAGAGCAATGGCCGTCGTCATCGCCACGGCGTTGTGTTCGGCATTCCGGCGGAGGGCTGACCATGGAAGTCATCGCATCCGTTTCGAATCGCTACAACACCTACACCGCCAAGTTCGGCAGCCGGCACAAGGCGAGCTGCACCGCCGGAGCGCAGCAGGCTGTCGAGCGCCTGGGCGAGAAGATCTTCGGCGAACACCAGCGGTTCACCGTCACCGAGATCGAGAGGAAGGACGGCGAGCACCTCTCCTACTGGCGCATCACGACAGACCCATCCCAGGCCTGCCGCGTGTGCGGCTGCACCTGGGACAAGGGCTGCGAGGGCGGTTGCAGCTGGGTCGATGCCGACCTGTGCAGCAACTGTGCTCAGGTGCTGGAAGCCTACGGCAACGTCACCCACGGAGGCTGACCATGCCCTCCTACAACTTCAAGCCCCAGTTCGCCGATGCGATCCGCTCCGGCGCCAAGCGCCAGACGATCCGCGCGCGTGGCAAGCGCAAGCCGCCCAAGGCCGGTGATATCGCTCATTGCTTCACCGGCCTGCGCACCCAGCACGTTTCTGCGCTGGGCTGGTTCCCGATCGAGAGCGCCGAGCCGATCAACATCTCGGTCGCCGGGCGCACCGTCAGCATGCCGCGCGATGGCCGCTGGCAGGAGCTGGACGGCGACGAGCTGCAGCAACTCGCCCAGGCCGACGGCTTTGCATCCGTCGATGACTTCTTCCTCTTCTTCCAAACCGAACACGGCCTGACCTTCTCGGGCTACCTCATCCAGTGGAGGTACGAGTGATGTTCAAGAACCTGCAGGTCTACCGCCTGCCGTCGCCCTGGGCGATCACCCTTGACGAGTTGGCCGAGCAGCTGGCACGTCGTCGCTTCATGCCCTGCGGCAGCCAGGACGCGGAAAGCCGCGGCTGGATCTCGCCGGTCGATGATGACCAGCTGGTGCATTCGGTGGGCGGCCAGTGGCTGATCGCGCTGGGCGTCGAGCAGCGCCTGCTGCCGGCCTCGGTGGTGCGCCAGGTCGCCGACGAGCGCGCAGCGGAAATCGCCGTCGACTGGGGCTACAAGCCCGGCCGCAAGCAGATGAAGGAGCTGCGCGAGGCGGTGCAGCGGGAGCTGATGCCGCGCGCGTTCACCCGCCGCAGCAAACGGCTGGCCTGGATCGACCCGGCCGGTGGTTGGCTGTGCGTCGATGCCCCCAGCCAGGCCCGCGCCGAGGATCTGCTTGAAGTCCTGCGTCAGACCCTCGACGCGCTGCCGCTGGCCCTGGTGCGCACCGAGCGCAGCCCGGTGGCGGCCATGGCCGACTGGCTCGCGCGCGGCAACGCACCAGGCGGCTTCACCATCGACCAGGACGCCGAGCTGCACTCCGTGGCCGACGAGAATTCAGCGGTGCGCTACACGCGCCACGCCCTGGACGGTGAGGACGTGCGCGGCCACCTGGCCGCCGGCAAGCTGCCCACCCGCCTGGCGCTGACCTTCAATGACCGGCTGAGCTTCGTGCTCACCGAGAAGACCGAGATCAAGCGCCTGGACTTCCTCGACGTGGTGCTCGAGCAGCTCGACGACAAGGAGACCGACGCGCGGGCGATGTTCGACGCCGGTTTCTCGCTGATGACCGGCGAACTGCGCGTGCTTTTGCCGTCGCTGGTCGAGGCGCTGGGCGGTGAGCTGGTCTCGGCGAAGGGCTGACCACATGATCTCCGCCCCTCTCGCCGCCGCCCGCGCGGCCCAGCACGCCCAGCTCATCCGCCAGGTGCATACCGCCAAGCGTGATCTCGGCCTGGATGACGACACCTACCGCAAGACCCTTGCACGGTTCG
>JAUVWV010000101.1 GCA_030603925.1 Thauera sp.
CGCCGCGCGCGCTACCGGTTTCAGCATTGCCGACGTAGGCGTCACCACCCCGTCCGCCTTCGCCGCCGTTGCCGCCGTGCGCATGCGCCCCGTTACCGCCGCTCCCTTCGGCAGTGCCGCCCTCGGCGTAGCCGCCATCGCCACCGTGCGCCTTGCCGCCATCCCCGCCGTTGGCGTCACCGAAATTCCATGCGCTGTTGCCCAGACCATGGACGTTGATCTTGGTGACCATGCCCGACAGTTTGGAAACCGCCACCGCCTTCGAAGTATTGAAGACATCGCTGAGCGAGGTGCTGGCCATGCCGCCGTTGTTCGCGGCGGCGGCGCCCTTCGCGGCGGCCACTGCCTTGCCGTTGTTGTCGCGGGCGTTTCCGGTGCTGGAATCGTTGTCCTGGTTGGAGTTGTCGTCCATGTAGATGTGCGAATACTCGTTCGCCTGCGGGCTGTTGTTCCCGGTCATCGACGAGATCGCCGTGGCTTCCTGATTGTTGTCGAAGCCGACAAAGTCCGCCGTATTGGACGGATTCGCCCACGCCTGGCCCCCGGCAACGCCGAAGGCCAGGGCAAGCGCACTCGAGAGTAGCGTGCGTTTCATAGCGTCTTCCCCTTCAGTTATCGGAACCGGACGCCGTGACCGGCCCGGTGAGGAGCAGGCGCAAGCCTTGTGCCAGGACGCGAAAACAAGCGCCAAGGCATTGTATTGAAGAGACTTTTTATTGATCGGCGGAAACCCGGCACGCAGTCTTCGGGCGCTGTCTGTTCAGATTCGATACAGCGGGGCGCGCGCCGACCGCCCTGGTCGCCCAGGCCGCTCCGAACAGTGCCGTGTTTTCAATGCGTTGCGTTCGCGGCAAGGCTCGCCCGGGTGGCACGCCGGTGAAACACCGCGCTGCCTTCAGCCCATGCGGCGCTCGGTCAACTGGGCGATGCTCAGCACCAGGCGCTCCAGCTCCGCCGGTTTGCGCTGCACCACGATGCCGCGGTCGGCCATGCTGCGCATGATCCCGGGCTGGATATGGTCCGCCAGGATCACCGCCGGGAGATGCTCGCCATAGGCCTTGCGCACCGTCTCGATCGCCTCGAAGCCGCTTTCCTCGCGCCGCAGGCGATAGTCGGCGACCACGACATCGGGGGCGCTGCCGTCGAGCAGCGCGAGCAGCTCTGCACCACCGGGGGCAATCAGGACGCGGTGGCCGACCTCGCGCAGCGCATCGCCGATACGCCTGCACGCATCGGGGTTGTCTTCGACCAGTGCGACGCGCAGCTTGCGCAGCGGCGGCGGAGCAAGTCCTGCTGCATGGGTGGCGCGCCCCGGGGGCAGTTCCACGGCGAACATCGACCCCCGCCCGGGGCGCGAGGCGACGCGGATCTGCAGGCCGAGCAGGCGGGCGAGCTTCTCGACGATCGCCAGGCCCAGGCCGCTGCCGTGGATGCGGTCGGCGTTGTCGAGCTGGCGGTACTCGTCGAAGATCTCCTGCAGACTGTGCTCGGCGATGCCGACCCCGCTGTCCCACACCTCCACCCAGCGCTTGCCGCCGAAGCGCCGGCAGCCGACCAGCACCGCGCCGCTTTCCGTGTAGCGCACCGCATTGGAGACGAGGTTGTCGAGGATGCGCGCGAACAGCACCGGATCGGTACGCGCGCACAGGTTTGCCGGGCAGGCGGCGCGCCGCAGCGCGAGCCGCTTGAGCATCGCCTCGGCCGCATTCACCGAGACCACGCGCGCGAGCAGTTCATCCACCGGGAAATCGCGCACGGTGGGCTGCAGCACGCCGGACTCGAGTTTCGACAGGTTGATCACGTCGGTCAGCAAGGCACTCAGGCTGGCCACGCAATCCTTCATGCTGCGGATCAGCATCGCTTCGCCGCCGTCGCAACGATGCTCCAGCAGACCGACGTAGAGCCCGAGCGCGGACAGCGGCTGGCGCAGGTCGTGGCTCACTGCGGCCAGCAGGCGGGACTTGGCGTTGTTCGCACGCTCGGCCGCCAGGCGGGCCTGCTGGAGCGAGGCCTCGGCCCACTTGCGCGCGGAGATGTCCTCGTGGGCAACCACGACGCCGCGCTGCGGAGCGACCAGCGGATAGGCGGAGAGCTGGAACCAGCGCGTGCGCTCGGGGGCCTCGCACACATACTCCATGGAAAACCGCTCCGCGCGCCCCTCGATCACGCTGGCAATGCCCTCCCAGGCCAGGCGGGCCTGCCGGGCATCGGGATCCTCGGCGGGCAGTTCGCAGGCCGCGCGGTAGCTCTGCCCCACTGCGCCGAGCGCCAGGGCCTGCGAGCCGCTCTCCAGTGCAAAGCGCTGCCATGCGGTGTTCACCGCGCGGATCACCCCGTCGGGATCGAGCACCGCGATGTGCGCGGCGAGCGAGTTGAGCACCCCGATGCTGAAGGCTTCTGCCTCCATCAGGGTTTCGCTCATGTGGCGGCGCTCGGTGAGGTCGGTGAGCTGGAGCAGGCAGTGGCGGGCGCCCGCGCCGAGGATGGCATCCGCGCGCACGCTCGAGGATCGTCCGGCGGGCGACGGCATGAGGGCGAACTCCCCGGGCCCCACCCGTCCATGGGCAAACAGCGCGGTCAGGAAGTAGTCGAAGGCGCGCCGGTGCTCCACTGCAAGACAGTGCGCGAAGTCCCGCCCGCACAAGGCTTCGCGCGTACCGCCGAGCAGGCGCGCAGCAGCCGGGTTGAGCCTGCGGATGTGCCCGTCCGGCGCCAGGGTCAGGCAGGCGGTCGCGGAGCATTCGTAGAAGCGCAGCAGGTCGCCGTCCGTCCGGCCGGCTTCGGGCAGATCGATGCGCGACACGGACGGCCCTCCGGGCGCGCCGTGCAGCGTCCCGCCACCCTCGGTGCGCACATAGCCGGCCGAGTCGCGCAGCGTGAGCGCGCCATCTGGCGCCGCTGCGTGGCCGTCGAACCGATCTTCAACCGGCTTCCATCCCATCGATCACCTTCCCGAGCGCGCTGACGGCTATTTCATTCATAGACTAGCCGTGCTTCCTTGCACTTGTCTCAGCTTAGGCGATGCAAGTGTGGAATGGATCGCGGAGCTGCCTGCATTGGGTGCCGCGCGGATCGCGCCGGTTCAGGGGCCGCCCTCCGGCCCCTGCTCGCCGGCCACCCGGTTGCGCCCGCCCGCCTTGGCGCGGTACAGCGCGCGATCGGCACGGATCAGGGCGGACTCGGGATACTCGTCGGCGGCCGTCACGCGCGCCACGCCGACACTGACCGTCAGCGCCACCCGCGTCTCGCCGACGCATACCGCCGCCGCCGCGACGTGGCAGCGCAGGCGCTCGGCCGTGCGCACCGCGTCGGCCAGATCGCAGCCCGGCAGGAAGGCGGCGAACTCCTCGCCGCCCATGCGCCCGAACAGGTCGATGCTGCGCAGGGTCGCGCCGGCGACCGCCGCGAACGCCTTCAGCACGGCATCGCCCGCGGCATGGCCGTGGCGGTCGTTGATGCCCTTGAAGTGGTCGATGTCGCACATCAGCAGTGCCCCGCCGGTTCTGAAACGATGGGTGCGCAGCAACTCCTCGGCGAAGCGTTCGAGGAAGCAGCGGCGGTTCATCACGCCGGTCAGCCCATCGGTGGTGGCCTGGCGCACCAGTTCGCGCTCGCGCTGCTTGCGCCGCGTGATGTCACGGAAGATCCACAGATGGCCGCCCGCTGCGCCGTTGGTGACCACCGGCACATACTCGCGCTCCAGCACCCGGCCATCGGCCAGGGTAAGTTCCTCCACGGAGAAGGCCAGCGCTTCGGCCAGCGGGCCGCCCGCGTCCTCGGCCGCCACATCCGGATGGGCGAGCAGCGGCGACACGCGCGCCATCAGCGCCGCACACTCGCAGCCGGCCAGTTCCTCGGCGGCCGCGCACAGGCGGAAGGTCCGGCAGAAGGCCTCGTTGGCGAACACCACCCTGCCCTGACGGTCCTCCAGCAGCACCGCACCGGGCAGGCTGGCCACCACCGCGTGCAGGTGGGAGCGGGTGGCCCGCGGAAAGCTGCGCGCGCCACGCCCGCTGTCCGCCTGAGCGCGCGCAACGGGGCCTTCGGACACGGCGCCCGCGTCGCGCTGCACCCTGCCGCCCACGCGCTCCAGGCCCATGCTCGGTCTCCCCGTCCATGCTGGTTCTTGTTCTCGCCCGGCGCCCGGCATGCTGCCGGTGGCCGCAGCGGATGCTGTCGACGTTGATACTAAGGTGATAGGGCTGCACGCGTGAATACCCGGATCAGGGTGCAGCGCCTACCGCTTTCAAGGTAAGCGCTGCCGGCCGCAGGCCGTGCGGTTCAGCGTGCGGCGGAGGTCAGGCCGGTGCGGATGGCGAACTTGGTCAGCGCAGCGACGCTGTGCAGGTCGAGCTTGCGCATGATGTTGCGGCGATGCACCTCGACGGTGGACACCGCCAGATGCAGGCGTTCGGCGATACGGCAGGAGGTATGCCCTTCGGCGATCAGTTGCAGGATCTGGCGCTCGCGCGCGGTGATGCGCGGTCCGGCATTGTTGACCTGGGACTGGTCGCACAGCGCATCCTTCACCGTTGACGCGACCTCCGGACACAGATAGGTGCGACCGAGCGCCACCATGCGGATGGCGCGCAGCAACTCGTCGCCCGCCTCGGTCTTGGTGACGTAGGCCTTGGCGCCGGCATTCAACATGTCGAGCACCACCTGCCGGTCGGAAAACGCGGACAGCCCGATGATCTTGAGGTCCGGCTTGAGCATCAGCAGGCGCCGGGTGGCTTCCACGCCGTTCATTCCCGGCATGGCCACGTCGATGCACACCATGTCGGCCGCCTCGCGGATCACTGCGGTGAGCAGTTCTTCACCGTTGCGTGCCTCGCCGACCACCTCCAGGTCGGTCTCGCGTTCGAGCAGGGCCTTGAGCGCATGGCGGAATATCTGGTGATCATCGGCAAGTACCACGCGCATGCTCAAGTCTCCCCTTGCCCGCTCGACCGGCCGGGCTCTCGCATCATTATGGCCGCTGCCGCAGTCAACACAAGGCGGTGCCCCGCCCCTGCCGGCCCTACAGCGCTCCGCCGCTCAGCGCGCCGGACGCCGCTGCGCACTGCCCGTTGCCACCCTGCCGGGAAGACCGCCGGACCGGTGCGCGTGCAAGGCCGGTCGTGCCCCCTCGCCCTGCAGGCGTACCGGGCGGGCGGACAGCAGCACGCCCAGCGACTGGCGCAGCACGCGATGGCCGGCATGCAGCACCGCGCTGTCTTCCTGCGCCTGCAGCAAGGCGCCATCGAGACGCGAGAGGCGCGCCTTCAGTTCCAGGTTCTCGCGCTGCAGGCGGGCGATCTCGCTGCTCAGCCACGACGCCTCCGCCTTGCAGCCCATCGGCCGTGCGCTTGTCCCGCGCACTTCATGGGCCGGCTCGGGCCGGTCGCAATAACTCTCCCACTCGCAGGTATCGCAGTACTGCGCATCCACCGTGTGCCCCTCCTTCTCCCTCCACACCCTCGGCACCGCCCCTCAGCAGCGCACGAAGCCGCACCTCCTTATTCCGTCGGCAAGCGCGACGCCGATGGGGAATCTTAGGAACCCGCCCGGCGCGGGGAAATACCGTGAACAGGGTATCTTCAGTACCGGGGATCGGCCTGGCGTGACGGTGCAACCGCCGGCGCCCGATGCAACGAGGGCCGGTCCCGCATTGCGGTGACCGGCCCTCGTTGCCGGGCATGCCCGGCAGGAAACGGTTTGCGCCTTACTGCTGCGGGCGGATCGCCGCTTCGCGCACTTCCACCTTGTAGCGCTCGCGCAACAGGGTCAGGTAGGCACTGAAGTCACGCTCGGCCATCAGCTGGGCGTACTGCCCGGCCATCATCGTGACACGCGGATCGTCCGCACCCAGTTCGGGGCGATTCACCGAGTCGATGCGATACACCGCGTAGCCATTGCCCGGCAGCGCAACGCCGACATGGGCGGGCAGGCTGGCCGTGTTCGCCCCGAATACCGCCTGCACGGCCTGCGGCGCAAGCACCGGCGAGCCGCGCTGCACGGTGAGCGCCTCGCCCCAGCTGCCGTCCGCAGTTTCGCCCTTCTGCAAGGCGGCCACTGCGGCCTCACCGGCCGCGCTCGCCATGCGGGCGGCCTCTTCGGCACGCAGTTCGGCTTCGATCGCGTCCTTCACCTGGTCGAACGGCAGGCGTTGTGCCGGGCGGTGCTCGACGACACGCGCCGCCACCATGGTGCCTGCACCCACTTCCACCGCATCGACGTTGCGCCGCTTGTCGAGCGCCTCTTCGGAGAACAGCGCCTCGACCAGGCGCTCGCTGGCATAGGGGCCGATGCCGGGCGCATTGCGCGCGATCCAGTCGGAGGTGCGCACCTCCAGCTTCAGCAGTTCGGCCGCCGGCGCCAGGCTGTCGGCCTGCTCGTACACCGTGTTGGCGAACAGTTCGGCGAGCTCGGCATGCCGCTGTCCGGCGCGCTGGCGCTTCAGTTCGTCCGCCAGTTCGTCCCTCACCTCGGCGAAGGGGCGCATCGTCGCCGGCTTGATGTCGGTGAGCTGGATGATGTGGATGCCGAACTCGGAGCGCACCGGCTCGATGATCTGCTGCTTCATGGCACCGAACACCGCATCCTCGAAGGGCTTGACCATCACGCCGCGACCGAAGAAGCCCAGGTCGCCGCCGCGTCCGGCGGAACCCGGATCGGCGGAATGCTCGCGCGCCAGCGCCGGGAAGGCGGACGGATCGGCCTGCAGGCGCTCGAACAGGGATCGCGCTTCGGCACTTGCCGCCTGCACCCGCTCGTCCGGCGCATCGGCCGGCAGTTCGAGCAGGATGTGGCGCGCGCGGCGCTCTTCACCCACGCCGAAACGCTGCGGATTGCCTTCATAGGCCTGGCGCAATTCCTCTTCGGCCACTTCGATCTGGCCGAGCAGCGCGGTTTCGTCGAACACCACGTACTCGGCCTTGACCTGCGCGGGCTGCTCGTAGCGCGTCGGGTTGGCGTCGTAGTAACGCTGCACGGCGTCGGCCGCCAGTTCCACCCGCGGCAGGAAATCGGCCGCTGCGAAGCGCATCTCGCGCACCTCGCGCTCCTCGAGCTGGGCGGCGAGGAAGCGGCGGGTGGATTCGAGCGCCGTAAAGGAGGCGTCGCCCACTGCCAGCGCCAGCTGCTGGACGCGGATGTCCTGGCTCAGGCGGGCCTCGAAACCGGCCGGGCTCATGCCCTGGCCGCGCAGCACGGCCTCATAGCGCTCCATCGAGAAGCTGCCGGCATCCTGAAAGGCGGGCACCTCGGCAATGGCGGCCTGCAGCTGCGCCTGGGTGACCACCAGCCGGTTCTCCGCCGCATGCAGGGCCAGTACGCGCTGGTTGACCAGGTTCTCCAGTACCGCACGGCGCAGCTCCGGCGAATCGAGCAGGCTGCGGTCGACCTGGCCGCCCATCGATTCGCGCAGGCGGTCCTGCTGGTTGCGCAGCGCCTCCTCGAACTCGACCGCGTAGATCTTGGTGTCGCCCACCACCGCCACCTCGTTGCCGGCCGGGCCGTCGGCGAAATAGGCGTCCATACCGAAGAAGGCGAAGGGGACGATCAGGATCGCCAGAACGATCTGGGCGAAACGTTTGTTGTTGCGAACAGCCTCGAACATCGTGATTCCCGTGAAATCCGTGAGCGTTGGGCGCGACCGTCCGCCGCGCGCGAGATGAAGCGGACGATTATCGCATCCGCCGGCCGTGTAGACCAGAACGCCGGGCGCCCGTGCGTGAGCCATGCATCACCGCCCGGATACACACCGTCGCTATAATCGGCGCAAATGCGAAACGACATCTTCATTTCCGGCCTCGTCGCCCTGGCCTACACGCTTGCCGGCTGGGTGTCGCTGCAGTTTGCCGTCCCGCCCGGATATTCCGCGCCCTTCTTTCCCTCCGCGGGCATTGCGCTGGCCGCCCTGCTGATCTTCGGGCGACGCCACGTCGCGGGCGTCATCGCCGGTTCGCTCGCGGTGCAGCTGATCGCGGCCACGAACAGTGGCCAGCCGGTGAACGCCCTGCCGCTTGCCGTCCTGCTCGTTCCCCTGTTCGCCGGCGCCCAGGCGCTTGCCGGCGTCTGGCTGGTGCGTCGGCTGGTCGGCATGCCGAACTCGCTCGACACGCCGGCGCCCATCCTGCGCCTGATGGTCCTCGCCGCACCGCTGGGCTGCCTGGTGAGCGCCAGCGGCGCGATACCGCTGCTGGTGCACGGCGGGCTGATTGCCCCCGGCGAGGCGCTGTTCAACTGGTGGAACTGGTGGGTCGGCGACACCCTCGGGGTGGTAGTCGTCACGCCGCTGATGTTCGTCTTCTTCGGCCACCCGGCGGAAGACTGGCGTCCCCGCCGGCTGTCGGTGGCGCTCCCGCTGTGCGCCGCGATCCTGCTCACCTGCGGTGCGCTGTATCAGGTCAGCCGCTGGGAATCGCAGCGCATCCAGACCCAGTTCAACCGCGACACCGAGCACCTCACCAGCCTGGTGCGCAAGCGTCTCGACGCGCAGATCGACATGACCCTGGCCGTGCGGCATTTCATGGGCATCTCGCCCGCGGCCAGCCGGCAGGACTTCCGCGATTTCGTCGTGCCGATGCTGGAGCGCTATCCCGGCACGCAGAACTTCGGCTGGAGTCCGCTCATTCCCGATCACCGCCGCGCAGCCTTCGAGGCCGCGGTACGCCGTGCGCACGGCGACGACTTCGCCATCCTCGACCGCGACCCGGGTGGACTGACCTTCCCCGCACGGCCCGCGGACGAATACCTGCCGATCACCTTCGTCGAACCCTTCGCCTCCAACACCACGGTGTACGGGCTCAATCCGCTCTCCCTGCGCGCCACCGCATTCGCCATCGAACGCTCGCGCCTGTCGGGCATGCCGGTTGCCAGCGAGGGCATCCGCCTGGTGCAGGAACGCGCCACGCAGCGCGGCGTGGTGCTCTACCAGGCGGTGTTCGACCGCCCGCCGGACGATCGCGAACCGACGATGATCGGCGTGATCTCCGCAGTCTTCCGCATGGACGACACTTTTGCGGCGATCCTCAGTGCCAGCCGCGAGGTACAGGTCGAGCTGTGTCTGGTGGACCTGGCCGGCGCGGCGGACAACCGGCGCCTGTACGGCCCGGAAGGCTGCGAGGCCGACGGCTGGCTGCGGGCCACGGTGAGCCGCGCGATTCCCCTCGGTTTCGCCGAGCGCGAATGGCAGATCCGCCTGCGCGGCACCGCCGCCTACGTCAAGGAACTGCGTGGTTGGGCGGCATGGACCACGATGGCGCTCGGTCTGGCCACGCTGGGCATGCTGGGCGCCTTCCTGCTGATCACCAGCGGGCACACGCGGCGCATCTCGCGGCTGGTCGAACGGCGCACCGCAGAGCTCGCCAGCGCCACCGACGCACTGCGCGAACAGCGTGCGGCGCTGGAACGCGCACAGCGCATCGCGAAGCTCGGCAGCTGGGAGTGCGCAGCGGACGGCGGTGCGCTGGCCTGCTCGGACCGCCTCGGCCGCCTGCTCGCCCCCGGACGTCACGAGAACCCACGGTCGCTTGCGGTGTTGGTCGGCACGGTGTTCGACTAAGACGCACGGGCCCTGCGCGTGGGCATCTACGCCGCCCTCGCGCAGGCCGGCGCACAGGCGCTCGACTGCCGCCTGAAGGACGATCCGGGCCGCACCGTGCACGTCCAGATCGAAGCCGACTGGCGCGACGGCAGGCCGGTGCGCCTGCGCGGCACGGTGCAGGACGTGACCGCGGCGCGCCAGGCCGAGGCCCACATCCAGTACCTGGCCCATTACGATGCGCTCACCGGCCTGCCCAACCGCACCCAGTGGCTGGAGCGTGCGCACGCTGCGCTGCATGCCGCACGGCGCCACCAGGACCGCCTCGCGGTGCTGTTCCTCGACCTCGATCAGTTCAAGACGGTCAACGACTCGCTCGGCCATCCCGTCGGCGATCTGCTGCTCGCCACCGTGGCGCACCGCCTGTCCGCCTGCATGCGCGAGGAGGACGTGCTGGCCCGTCTGGGCGGCGACGAGTTCGTGGCCCTGCTGCCCCGCCTCGCCCACCCGGAAGACGCGGCCAGCGTCGCGCGCAAGATGCTCGCCAAGCTGTCGGACGTGGTCGAGATCGACGGCCACGAGCTGCAACCCTCGGTGAGCATCGGCATCGCGCTCTACCCGGATGACGGTGCCGACGTCGACACCCTGCTCAAGCACGCAGACACCGCCATGTACGGTGCCAAGGAGGCCGGGCGCAACAACTACCAGTTCTTCGTCGCGGAGATGAATGCGCGTGCCTTCCAACGCCTGATGCTGGAAAGCGCGCTGCGCCGCGCCATCGAGCGCCACGAGCTGAGTCTGCACTACCAGCCGCAGCTGCGCGCCAGCGACGGCTGCCTGACCGGTTGCGAGGCACTGGTGCGCTGGCAGCATCCCGAGCTCGGCCCGATCATGCCCGGCCAGTTCATCCCGGTAGCGGAAGACTCCGGCCTGATCGTCGCACTCGGCGACTGGGTGCTGCGCGAGGCCTGCCGGCAGCAGGTCGCCTGGACGCAGGCCGGCCACGCCCGACTGCTGGTCGCGGTGAATATCTCCGCGCTGCAGTTCCGCCGCGCCGATTTCGCCGAGCGGGTGGCCGCCATCCTCGCGGAAACCGGGGCCGATCCGGCCTGCATCGAGCTGGAGATCACCGAAAGCGCGCTGATGCAGCCCTCCGACGCGCTGCGCGAGCGCCTGCTCGCCCTCGGCGCGCAGGGCCTCACCCTGGCGCTGGACGACTTCGGCACCGGCTACTCCAGCCTGGCCTACCTGAAGCGCCTGCCGATCAGCCGGCTCAAGATCGACCGCTCCTTCGTCAAGGACCTGCCCGGCGACCTGGAGGATGCCGCGGTCGCCTCGGCGACCCTGTCGCTGGCGCGCGACCTGGGGCTGGAGGTGGTCGCCGAAGGCGGGGAGAACACCGAGCAGCATGTCTGGCTACGCGCGCGCGGCTGTACCACGATGCAGGGCTTCCTGGTCGCCCCGCCGCTGCCGGTGGAGGACTTCGAGCGCTGGATTGCCG